>NZ_JBALQL010000014.1:259971-283683 GCF_036964885.1 Bacillus sp. JJ1122
ACAGGGTTTAAAAATCAACATTCAGCTTTAACAGAGCCTATAAAAAAACAAACAATTAGTCTTCAGAACCAACTAATACTACAGACCAATGTAGAATTTTCACGTACTACATAAACCTTTTTTATAATATTAATCTTTAATACTATTGATTTATTAGCCCATAATACACTAGATCTTCATATCGATTATCCTTCCTCACATGGTCAATAAAGGTACCTTCTTTTTTCATGCCTAGTTTTTCCAACACTTTACCGGAGGCGGGATTTGTATGAAAATAACGAGCAAAAACTTTATGGTATTGCTTTTCATCAAATGCAAATTGCAATATAGCTTGCGCTGCTTCTGTAGCATATCCATTTCCCCAAAACTCTTCGCCAATCCAATAGGCTATTTCACCATTCTTGAACCTTTGATTATTCGATAGCGCGATAGCACCATATAATTCTCCTGTTTCATTATTAGTGATCGCGAATTCGTATGATTTATTAGCATTAAAATTAACAAGATGATGCTCAATCCACGATAATGCATCCTCTATAGAGTATGGATAAGGCAAGTACAGGGTATTTTTATAGATATTATAATTATTACAAAGTTTAGTAACAGCTGCTGCATCAGATTTTTGAAACAGTCTTAGTTTCAATCTTTTAGTGGTAATGATTTTACTTACATCATCATATTCCATAAGAAATCCTCCCTTAATAATTTGAAAGCTAATTCAACTGCTATTACTACAGAAAACAGGCGATAACCTTTAGCTATCACCTCAATTACTTAAAATAGAATTTTCCATACTCTTTTTCATAAGTGTCGATTAACGGATAACATTTTCTATTTGGAAAAGGAAAGTGAATACTTTGTAATAAGATCCTTAATTAAAGGGTTCAGTTCTCCTGGTAACTCATTTACCCTGAAAAACTTCGCCTCAGTTGTTTCTGTGCCGTCTGGCTTAATAATTCCGCCTTTAATTTCTTTCGTCACATAGGCTATTGTAACTGGATAGAATTCATCGCCATTTGGTAATTTAACATAATGCTGTTTCCCGGAAAAAACGCCAACTAAATCCAGCTTGCCAATTTCTATTCCTGTCTCCTCTAAAACTTCTCTTCTTCCCGCTTCTTCAGTTGATTCTCCTAATTCGATAAATCCCCCAGGAACTCCCCAAATACCATCTCTTCGTTTTTGTAATAAAAATTCACCTGCTTCATTAATTACAGCCACTGCTACTCCAACTAATATAAGCGGTTGATTTCCAACTATATTACGTAAATCCTCAATGTAACCCATTACTACCTCCAGAAATCAGTCCTGTAAATCATAAACTTTCTTCAAATATTTGATATTTCACTTCAGAAAAGTTTCGAATAAGAAGGGCTTCATCTACACAGATTCCTGTCCTTTTATCAACCACAATTCTCCAAATTTCATTTTCTCGAAAAGTTTTGCCGTTTAGCTTACTGAATTTGTGGTTCTTTTCCTTAATATGATAAGAAAAATCCCATTCTTCATTAGAAGAAATGGCTCCTTTTAAATGCTTGCTTGTAAGCCAGGTTCTAATTTGGAAAGCTTGGTTCGTCGGATTTTTAAACCGTAAATCTATGTAGTTGTAAAACACACTTGCACCACTTCCGAACGGCAGCACTCTGCCTTCATCCGGAAAAGGGTCGAAGCTATGATGGTGCCGTTCTACAATTTCTAATGGAGTATGAAGAGCCATCCAATACAGCAGGTTCGCTAGTTGACAGATTCCACCGCCGACCCCTGTTTTAACTTCTCCCCTTGAAAGCTGCATTCCCTCAATATAACCTTTTCTCTTCGTTGTTTTTCCGACTAATGCCCAAAAAGAAAAAGTTTCTCCAGGTCTAATGATAATGCCATCAATTTCACTGGCTGCAAGCTTTAGGTTAGTGATTTTATTTTCCTGGAGCTTCGGGTCACTATTGCCCAGCTTTCTTCTTAAGAGGGATTGATGCTTCTTGGAAGTGAATGGATAAGATTCCTTACTATAAGTTTTTGCGAAGTTTTTTTTGTACCTAAAATTATGAATAGATCGGAAAAGCTGCTTTTGGCTTATTCTGAGAGAATAAAAAATTGGATGAATCTCTGAAAGTCTCATATTCCACCTCTGCCTCTATTAGCCAAATTCCATAACGGAATCCTTTTATTACCATTTTAACACAATTTAAACGATTTATTTTAATTTTCAGGCATTTATTAAACAGTCTAAACAATTTCTCAGCTAAAAAAGCACACGTCACCTTTTTGCTCCCCAATTTTCATAGACTTGTGTTTCTAATCCTAATTCACCTTTATTTAACCATTCAAATGCTTTTAGAACCAATGGAGAGGAATTATCTACTGTTACATCACTTTCTGAAACCCACAAAGCACCTAATGAATCTTGGCCAGAGAATTGTTCTGGAATTATGAGCTGGCCTCCAATTTTCTTTACCAAGTAGTAACCGCATATATGATGAACCAGTGTAGAATCTCTCCAATTCGTAGATAACATAAAATCAACAACACCTAAGTTTTTTACTATTTCTACCTCGAGACCTGTTTCCTCAAAATACTCTCTTTTCAAAGCAATTGATAAGCTTTCAGAATCCTCTAGACTTCCTCCAGGAAGATCAAAACGTTTTTTATAAGGTCCTCCATTTTTATTAATCACTAACAGCTTTTCTTCTTCGAAATATATTCCATAAACACCAAATGCCCGATGAAATTTTATTTTGCTACCCAATAAGGTTCCTCCTTGAAAATAAAAAAAGCTGATTCAATAGGTCGCATTCAACGACTTTTTGAATCAGCCTATATTTTGAATGCACGCTTGCAGCAAAAAGAGCGTGAACTTCACGCTCTTTTTAATCCATATTGATCTATTAATCTTCCATCGTAGATAGGTCACCAGTAGGAAGATCAAGTTCCCAAGCTTTTAAGACACGGCGCATGATTTTACCGCTTCTTGTCTTTGGAAGCTTGTCACGGAATTCGATTTCACGTGGCGCGGCATGTGCTGCCAGGCCTTTTTTCACAAACTGGCGGATTTCTTCGATCAATTCATCTGACTGCTCATAGCCATCACGAAGTGCGATGAATGCCTTGATGATTTCTCCCCGGACTGGATCTGGCTTGCCGATGACTCCTGCTTCAGCGACAGCCGGGTGTTCAACAAGCTTACTCTCAACCTCGAATGGTCCGACACGTTCGCCTGATGTCATGATTACATCATCGATCCGACCCTGGAACCAGAAGTACCCTTCTTCATCCATATAAGCGGAGTCTCCGGAAACATACCAGTCGCCAGGCATGAAATAAGATTCAAATTTTTGAGGGTTATTCCAGATGGTATGCATCATGGATGGCCAGCCTTTTTTGATTGCCAGGTTGCCCATTCTGTATGGAGGAAGTTCATTGCCCTGGTCATCGACAATCGCTGCCCTTACGCCCGGAATTGGCTTGCCCATAGAGCCTGGCTTAATTTCCATGCTTGGATAGTTGCAGATCAGCTGTGCTCCTGTTTCTGTCATCCACCAAGTATCATGGATACGGAGGTGGAATACCTTCATGCCCCAGCGTACAACCTCTGGATTCAACGGCTCGCCGACACTAAGAATATGACGAAGTGAGCTTAGGTCAAATTTCTTCACTACCTCGTCCCCTGCTCCCATAAGCATTCTGAACGCTGTAGGGGCACTGTACCAGACAGTCACTCCATACTCCTCAATCATTTTGTACCATGTTTCCGGATTGAATCGGCCGCCAATAATGACATTTGAAGCTCCAGCTAGCCACGGTCCAAAAATCCCATAGGATGTACCTGTTACCCAGCCAGGGTCAGCCGTGCACCAATATACATCATCTTCTTTAAGGTCCAGGACCCACTTTGCCGTCTGATAATGCTGGATCATTGCATTATGAACATGCAAAACTCCCTTGGGCTTTCCTGTTGAGCCAGAAGTATAATGCAAAATCAAACCATCTTTGCGGTCAACCCACTCTACATCAAGCTTGTTGCTTGCTTCAGATAATTTTTGTTTGAAATCGATGTGTTCTCCATTGCTGTCAAGGTTGTCCCCAACCAAAAGAACATGCTTTAGATTAGGAAGCTCACTGACTGGCACCCTTTCCAAAAGTTCTGGAGTTGTGACCAATACCTTCGCTCCGCTGTCCTCAAGCCTGTCACGCACAGCCCCTTCCATGAACGCTTCGAATAATGGACCAACAATCGCGCCAAGCTTGATTGCGCCAAGAACCGCAAAATATAATTCTGGAGATCGCGGCATAAAGATAAATACTCGGTCACCCTTTTCCACATCCGCATATGTTTTGAAGACATTCCCAGCTTTATTGGTCATGTCCTTCATTTCTTTAAAAGTATACTTCTCTTTGCGCACTCCATCCTGGTAGTAAAGCGCGATTTTGTTCTTCCTGAAGCCCTTTGCATGACGGTCAATTGCTTCATAAGCTAAATTGACCCTGCCTGTCTCATGCCAGGAAAATTCTTTTTCAGCTTCAGACCAATCGAATTGACCGTGAAACTCTTCATAATTCTTTAAATTATGATCCCCTTGTGTAACTGGTAGCGCTTCCACTTTCATATACCCATCCCCCTTGTCTTTTTTATTTAAAATACATTATAGTATAAAAATTCGCTTTTCTCAATTTTTAAAATATTTATATAAAAATATTTGTTCTTACTTCAAGTCATAACTTAGAAATTGGCTGCCTATAGTCGAATGTCATTAGTCGATAGAATATAAATTTTAAGGTTCTGTTTAAGCCAATTTAAAAGAAACTTTAAAATACGCTTCGGAGAGAAGAAACTATTTTGCGAAAAGAACAGGCTTTAAAAACAGAAAATTTTGTGAAAGCGCTTTTATCTGTTAGATTTTATGTATAATAGTATTGACGTTTGAATTGTTGACGGGTGGTGACTGAATGGAACATAAAAAGACTTATAACGCAAAAGAACTGAAGACTCCTCATGGCCGTTTAATCATTGAAGGCCCAATTTCTCCTGAAAAACTGGCAAGCTATGAATTTCATAAGGATTTGGTAGCTTTTCGTCCTCCCGCCCAGCAGCATAAGGCGCTAATTGAAATTGCTGGTCTGCCTGAAGGAAGGATCATTGTTGCCCGTTCAGGAGATATGGTTGTCGGCTATGTTACTTACCTTTATCCAGACCCGCTTGAGCGGTGGTCGGAAGGCGGCATGGAAGATTTAATCGAACTTGGCGCAATTGAGGTTATTCCAGAATTCCGCGGAAGCAGAGTCGGGAAAAACCTATTGGTCGTTTCAATGATGGACGATGCAATGGAAGATTATATCATTATCACGACAGAATATTACTGGCACTGGGATTTAAAAGGTACCGGCCTGAATGTTTGGGAATACCGCAAAGTAATGGAAAAAATGATGAATGCAGGCGGCCTTGTCTGGTATGCAACAGACGACCCGGAGATCAGCTCCCATCCAGCAAACTGTCTAATGGCGCGTATCGGGAAAAGAATCGCCCCTGAATCAATTCAGAAGTTCGACCAGCTGCGATTCATGAACCGTTTCATGTATTAAAAGGCTCTTTTCGAACAATATCCGACATAATTTCCTGCCACAATTATCGAGAGGAAAAGCTTTTTCACTCTTAAAATTACTATTTTTCACCAATATTTAATTGCTTAACTTGAAAGATACCGTATCATTCAAGGAGGAAGAATCATGATCGTCGAAGAAATTATGAAAAAAAATGTTTCTACTCTTTTTCCAGAAAACACAATTGCAGAAGCGATCAAGCTGATGTCTGACAAAAAAATCAGGCATATTCCTATCGTTGACACTGAGAACACCGTTGTCGGCCTCGTATCAGACAGGGATATCAAGGATGCAGCTCCATCTATTTTTCATTGGGATGAGCACAAGCACCAGCTTGACAAAGCAGTTAAAACGATAATGACGACAAATCTAGTCACCGGCCATCCACTTGATTTTGTCGAAGAGATTTCAGGTGTTTTTTACGAACATAATATCAGTTGCATGCCGATTATCCAGGATAAAAAGCTCGTCGGAATTGTAACTGAAACAGACCTTCTTCATACACTAGTTGAATTGACTGGTGCCCATCAGCCAGGGTCGCAAATTGAAGTTAAGGTTCCGAACAAGGCCGGTATGCTTTGTGAAATAGCATCTGTTATCAGCATGAGAAAGGCCAATATCCAAAGCGTGCTGGTATACCCTGACCCAAAGGATGAGCAATACAAAATCCTCGTAGTAAGAATCCAGACAATGAATCCTATTGCTGTAATCGAGGATTTGAAAAAAGCCGGACACAACGTTCTCTGGCCGAATCTGCCGGGGATGTCATCATGACCGACCGTTCTGTGTTTGTCTATTCAGAAGAGCTGCTGAATTACCGTTTCAACAGCGACCATCCTTTTAATCAGATGCGCTTAAAACTAACTTTGGATTTACTGCAAAAAATGAGGGCAATTGAGGAAAATCAGATTGTGGCACCCCGAATGGCATCGGATGAGGAGCTATGCCTGATCCATGACCCTAATTTTGTTAATGCGGTTAAGCTTGCCGGCCAGGGACAGCTTAAAGGTGACGCTGCTGAAGGATACGGATTGGGAACAGAGGATACACCCATTTTTACTAATATGCACGAAGCGAGCGCCCTTTTGGTTGGCGGCACACTGACCGCTGTCGATTATGTGATGAGCGGAAAAGCAGAGCATGCCTTACACCTTGGCGGAGGACTGCATCATGGCTTCAGGGGAAAGGCATCCGGCTTCTGCATCTATAATGACAGCTCTGTAGCAATTAAGTATCTTCAGGAAAAATACAATGCACGTGTATTATATGTAGACACGGATGCTCATCATGGAGATGGAGTCCAATGGTCTTTTTACGACGAGCCGAATGTATGCACATTATCAATTCATGAAACAGGCCGTTACTTATTCCCAGGCACAGGGAACGTGAATGAACGGGGACAAGGGAAAGGCTATGGGTACTCATTCAATATTCCAGTCGATGCTTTTACTGAAGATGACTCCTGGCTGGATGCCTATAAAAATGCCCTCACGGAAGTTGCGGAATTTTTCAAGCCCGATGTGATTCTTACCCAGAATGGTGCAGATGCCCATTTTCTTGATCCTTTGACCCATCTTTCATCAACAATGAAAATTTACAGGGAAATACCAAAGCTTGCGCATGAGATTGCCCATAAATATTGCGGAGGCAAATGGATTGCTGTAGGCGGTGGAGGCTATGACATTTGGCGGGTGGTGCCAAGAGCATGGTCACTCATCTGGCTTGAAATGATTGAAAACTCAAATTGTTATGGCAGTTTGCCACAAGATTGGATTGACGAGTGGAAGGATAAAGCCTCTGTTGAACTGGCAAAAGAATGGGATGACCCGGAGAATTTATATCCGCCCATACCACGTAAACCAGAGATCACGGAAAAGAATGCTCAAACAGTTGAAAAAGCATTGTATCCGATCCGATCAAACAAAAAGTCTGAAACCGTATAAGGAATTCCGGTGGTAAAACCGGGACTCTTTATTCGGTTTTTTTATTCACAATACTAGTGTGTGAATAACGGAAAAATATCAAAAGGCCCTTGCACAATAGCAAGGGCCTCCATATTACTTCGTAGAATTTCTATTTTCAATCCTATGCGGCAATACGACGATGTTTTCATCTACATTCTCTTTGTTCATATATTTGGTCAGCAACCGCATCGCAACTGCACCGATATCATATAACGGCTGGACGATTGTAGTCAGCTGCGGTCGAACCATTAATGTAAGCCTTGTGTTATCTGAACTGATGACTTCAAAATCATCTGGAACGCTGTAGCCGCGATCGAAAGCTCCATGGACGACACCAAGCGCCATTTCATCAGAACCGACCAGGATTGCGGTTGGCTTTGTATCAAGCTCAAGAATTCTTTCAATCGCTTCCAGGCCAGAATCATACGTATAATCTCCCTCGATAACGAGATCTTCATTATAAGCAATGCCAGCATCACTAATTGCGCGCTTGTAGCCTTCAAGTTTTTTATCCTTGTTGATTGGCTCATGGTGAGGACCAATGACAAACGCAATTTCCGTATGTCCTTTTTCAATAAAGGCTTGTACTGCATCAAACGCTGCTTGTTCATAATCGATATTTACTGAAGGAATTTCACCAGATTCTTCAATGGAACCAGCAAGAACGATTGGTACCGGAGATTTTTTGAATTCTTCAACATGCTCAGCTTTGATATTTCCGCCCATGAACACTATGCCGTCAACCTGTTTGCCAAGCATTGTGTTCAAGAGGTGCAATTCCTTTTCAATGTTCTGATCTGAATTGCTTAAGATAATATTGTATTTATACATCGTTGCGATATCCTCAATCCCTCTCGCAAGTTCAGCGAAAAACGGACTTGCGATATCAGGAATGATTACACCGACCGTAGTCGTTTTCTTGCTTGCCAAACCACGTGCAACAGCGTTTGGACGGTATCCTAGACGGTCGATGACCTCCATTACCTTTTTCCGGGTAGCAGGCTTTACATTCGGATTTCCGTTGACGACACGTGAAACCGTTGCCATTGAAACATTGGCTTCTCTTGCAACGTCATATATAGTGATATTCATCTATTCCACTCCTTCAAATAATAAACGGCGATTTTTCTATAGTTTACAGCAAATATTGCCACAATAATCATTTTTAAGTTTGTGATTATATGTACAAGTATAATTTATGTTATTAATGATACGATATCCACAGCAATCCCGCAATGTGAAGGACTTATTTTGTTAAGATTTTTTAAATTGCTATATGACAACTCGATGCACCTTGTTCTCTTTGAGTTGTTCTCGGACCCCTTCTCATGACCACTCGATGCTCCTTTTTACTCTTTGAGTTGTTCTCGGAGCCTTACTCATGACAACTCGATGCTCCTTTTTCCTCTTCGAGTTGTTCTCAGCCCCCTCCCCATAACAACTCAATGGACTTTTTCCTCTTTGAGTTGCTCTCGGGTCTCTTCTCATAACAACTCGTTGCGCCTTTTTCCTCTTTGAGTTTCCAGCCTTCCTGTCACACTAAAAAAACCTTCCTGAAGATAACAGGAAGGTTTTAAACATTTTAGATTCTTACGAATGGAGTAGACTTTAATCCATTCAAGAATTCGTCGAACTGTTTTAGATCCATCTGTTGAGCATTGTCGGATAAAGCTACTGCTGGATCCGGGTGTACCTCTGCCATGACGCCGTCTGCACCGATCGCAAGTGCAGCTTTGGCTGTAGGAAGCAGAAGGTCTCTCCTGCCAGTTGAATGAGTGACATCAACCAGTACTGGCAAGTGTGTTTCCTTCTTCAAAATTGGTACTGCGGAGATATCCAATGTATTCCTTGTTGCCCGTTCGTACGTCCGGATTCCGCGCTCGCAAAGGATAATCTGTCCATTGCCCTGAGCCATGATGTACTCTGCTGCATTGATGAACTCTTCAATCGTTGCAGCAAGTCCACGTTTTAATAAAATTGGTTTATTTACAGCGCCTGCAGCCTTAAGCAGTTCAAAGTTCTGCATATTACGTGCGCCTATTTGAATGACATCAAGATAGTCAACTGCGGTTTCGATATCAGCCGGATTGACGATTTCACTAATGACTGCCATATCGTACTCATCCGCAATCCGTTTCAGGATTTTCAAACCTTCTAGTCCAAGCCCCTGGAAATCATATGGAGATGTTCTTGGTTTGAATGCGCCGCCGCGAAGCATTTTAAAGCCTTTTGCTTTTACTGCTTCAGCTACTGTGGCAACCTGTTCATATGACTCAACTGAACATGGCCCAAAAATAAAGTCTGGATTCCCATCACCGATTTTTACACCTTTAATATCAATGACTGTATCTTCAGGCTTTTTCTTCCTTGATACCAGAAGCGCCTTGCGATGGTCATCAGACTGCAGCTCAAGGCCTGCCTTGAATATTTCTTTAAAAATGTGTTCTACTGTCGAACTCTCAAAAGGACCGTTGTTATGCTCTTTGATTAAATTAAGCATATCTCTTTCTCTTACTGGGTCATAACGGTATACACCTTGTGTTTCTTTTGCACGGCCAATTTCCTGGACGAGCAGGGCTCTTTCATTAATCAATGATAAAAGCTCTAAATTCAATTCATCAACGCGATTTCTTAGCTGGTCTAAATTTTTACTCATTTTCCGTCCCGTCCTTTCGAAATTCATTTTAGCCCTAAATCAGATAATCATCAAGAAAAGCAAACCATCGTCCCTTTTCTGGTCCAAATCTGTGTCTACGAGAATCTCCACAAAGTCTGAATCTTCTTTATAGCCACAGCAATGTGTGATACTTTAATAATAATAAGGGTAATTATAGCCGAATTAATTTTAATTGTCACGCAATTTTCTTTAATAATTGAACGCTTTTAAGTAATAAAGCATTTTATGAGAATATAAGTTAGAAGGTGCATTGTTTTGCAAGGAAAAGATAAGCTGTTCGCCCTGGATATTGGAACCCGATCTGTAGTAGGAATTATTCTTGAAGAATCAGATGGCCGTCACGAGGTAATTGACATTCTTGTTCGTGAACATGAAGAAAGATCAATGCTCGATGGCCAGATCCATGACGTACTATCCGTTTCTGAAATTATCCAGGATATTAAATTAGAGCTCGACGCATCGCATGGACCATTATCAAAGGTATGCGTTGCTGCTGCTGGGCGTGCATTGAAAACCGAACGCTCCAAAGCAATTGTTAATATTGAGGGACAGCCTATGCTTTCCAAGCAGGATATCCTCCATCTTGAATTGACTGCTGTTCAGCTTGCACAGGCAGCCGTAGCTGGAGAAAGGAATAATGACAATAGTCATCATTACTATTGTGTCGGATATTCTGTACTTTATTACCAGCTCGATGGAGAAGAAATCGGAAGTCTAATTGATCAGCGTGGAAACGAAGCGTCTGTTGAAATCATTGCAACCTTCCTTCCAAGGGTTGTTGTCGAATCACTGCTTTCTGCTTTGGACAGAGCAGGACTGGAAATGGATGCTTTGACACTTGAACCTATAGCGGCCATAAACGTATTAATTCCTGCCTCCATGAGAAGATTGAATGTAGCACTAGTAGATATTGGCGCAGGCACCTCGGATATTGCTCTTACAGATGCTGGAACTGTCATCGCTTATGGAATGGTACCTATTGCCGGCGATGAAATTACAGAAGCAGTGAGTGATGAGTTTTTACTGGACTTCCCCCTCGCTGAAAAAGCGAAACGAGAGCTTACAGAAAAGGAATCCATTAAAATTACCGATATTCTCGGATTTGAGGAAGAAATAAGTAAGGAAGAGGCTATATCCCGCATAACTCCCGCTATTGACCGACTAGCTGAATCTATTGGGAATGAAATTTTAAAGCTAAATAACTATAAATCTCCTAAAGCTGTCATGCTTGTTGGAGGTGGAAGCCTTACACCAGAATTGACTAGAAGGCTTGCCAACAAACTGAACCTTCCAGAAAACAGGGTTGCTATCCGAGGCCTTGATGCGATTTCATCCGTCTCTTTCGCCACCCATATTGAAAAAGGACCTGAGCTTGTTACACCAATCGGGATTGCGATTGCGGCCAAAAAATCGCCTGTCCAATACCATACAGTTTATGTAAATGGCCAGCCAGTAAGGCTTTTTGAGGTTAACAAGCTGACTGTCGGTGATTGCTTACTGGCAGCAGGAATTAAAATGAATAGACTTTACGGAAAACCGGGATTAGCAATGATTGTCAGCCTCAATGGAAAGAACGTCACCATTCCAGGCAATCATGGCCAGCCGCCTGTTTTATTGCGAAATGGCGAACCGTGCTCCTTCGACGATGAGGTGCATGGAGGGGACGAGCTAACTGTTATAAAAGGAGAAGATGGTGCAAAAACAGATCTGACGCTTCATGACCTGATCGGTGAGGTGCCGAAAAAAGCAGTCATGATCAATGGCAGCAAACATGAAGTGTGTTCTGTACTTACATGCAATGCTTTGCCTGCATCAATGTCAAAAGAAGTGGAAGACAGGGATCAAATCACTTTTGAAATGCCAGTAACCATTGAGGAGTTTTTAAACGAGCTTAATCTTGCTGAAATTTTAAATGAAGTACGCCCATTTACTATTACGATGGATGGCAAAGTTACGAAAATCCCTGACTTCACCGGGAAAGTCTATTTGAATGGCATGGAGTCCAGTATTAAACAACCATTCGAACATTTGGATGATATTCGTTTTGAAAGGAGTTTCTCGCCCACCATTTCTACAGCTGCTGAATTATTGAATCTTAAAGTCTCAGAAACATTGCCGGTATTCTATAATGGTCAAGAGCTGTTATTAGCCAAGCAATTAATTGAATTTTACCGTAATGAAATAAAACTTAAACCGGAAGACATCCTTTTTAACGGTGATAAGCTTACGACCAGACAGAGAAAGCTGGAGCCCTTCATTTTCCAAGATATCTTCAATTTTGCCCAGGTCCAGATACCAAAGGACAGCGGGCGATTCACTTTACTGAAAAATGGAACGAGAGCTGGATTTGATGATTTACTCGCGCCTGGTGATGACCTTAAGATTATTTTTGAAAATAAATAGAAAGTAAAAAAACATCCGATTTGGATGTTTTTTACTTTGCACTTTCTTCCTTTGCAGCTGCCATGCCTTTTGCCGTAATTTTAAAATGCGACGCATGCCAAGCTACGTTTGAATGAACAAATAGGATTGCCTGTGGTGACTCATGTTTAACATGGAACTTTTCAGCAATATGGTTTGATAGATCACGTGAATCCTGGACTGTTAAAAAGTATAAATTACCGCTGGCATTTTTCTCATATTTTGCGAATTCATCGTAGCCAGCCTGGCTAATTGGGCATGTCGTACTATGCTTTAGCATGAAGAACGTTTCTCCAGACTCTACTAGCTGATCAAATTGTTCAATTGTATCAATTTTTTGCATAAATCTACTCTCCTTAAATAAAATAAACGGTGAAGTTATCTTACCACTTCACCGTTTTTATGACAAACTTACTGATTCAATTTGCTCTCAGTTTCATCGAAAGCCTTTTGCGTTTCTTCAAGCTTTTTCTGGATTTCTTCTCCTGTAGCTGTGTGCGTGCTATCCATTGTGCTCGTCTCGGCCATTGATGTTGGAACCCCTTGGAGTTCTCCCTCTGTAGCAAAGTCCTCTTCCGTTGTTTGTAAAGCAGTGCCAACACTTTGCTGATTCTTCATGTCCTTCACTTTGTTGACAAGAGTAGAAGATTGCTGTGAAACAGTTTCCTTCAGCCCGCTTGCTTTTTCTT
Source organism: Bacillus sp. JJ1122 (assembly GCF_036964885.1). NCBI lineage: Bacteria > Bacillati > Bacillota > Bacilli > Caryophanales > Bacillaceae > Bacillus > Bacillus sp. JJ1122. The sequence goes on from NZ_JBALQL010000014.1 coordinate 273,315, forward strand.
TCGCTACTGAAGCAAGATCAATCCCTTTGCTCTTTAGAGTCGAAGTCTGCTCGTTTAGAGAGCCTCTAAGCTCTTTTCCAGTTTTCGGTGCAAGCAACAGTGCTGCAAGAGCACCCGCAAGACCGCCAACGATCGCTCCTGTAACAAAGTCTCTGGAATTGCTGCTGCTTTCACGCATTGAATTATTCGGATCGTATTGCGTATACTGATTTTGTTCTCTGTTTACCATATCTATCTCCACCTTTCTTTAATACCTAGCTCTTTCACGCTGTCTTACAACCATTTGTTCGCCTACCATCTGATCTTCAGTCATCTGGTGGTCAATCTGTGTCGTTTTTTTTGTCTTCCACTTATCCTTCAATTCAAGGAATACGTTGCTCCATTGCACAACCTGTGAAATTTTGTCCTTATTCTTATCAAGCTGCAGGTCAACCATGTTTTGAACATTATGGATTGACTGGTTGAAACGCTGAACAGAATTCCCGACATCCTTAACCGCATTAACGACACTGTTTAGGCTTTCTGATTTTCTTGATATATCATCGGCTAAATTGTTAGTCTTGTGCAGAAGCTCTGTTGTTTCGCGAGTCACTCCATCCAACTGCTTCTCCAGGCCATCAAGTGTGCCTGATACACTGTCTAAAGTTGTTTGTAAGGATTTCAGTGTTTTTGAAAGAGAGATTACCAACACTAAAAATGCAATTGCTATTACAGCAACACTTAAATACAAAATAATTTCCACTATTTATACACCTCCGTTAGCATATGTACATTTTACCCCGCATAAAGCGACGTAAACCATCTTGTCCAATAAGTATTTCAATAGAGCCTGCACCTTTTCCTTCCTAAAAAAGAATATCTTACTATTTTATATGTGGACATTCTAATCTTATATTTTAATCCATTTGGAAAACAGTACAAAATTCCCCATTTGGGTTACAATATGGTTATGTATTTTATTTCTAATCTATAGGAGTGATTCAGTTGAAAGATCCTCGTATTCAAACACTGGCAAAGAACTTGATCAATTACTCGGTCAAGCTTCAAAAAGGCGAAAAGGTTCTTATCGAAAACTTCGGCCTTCAGCGTGAACTTGTCACAGCTCTAGTAAAAGAAGCGTATGCAGCAGGTGGATATCCATTCGTCTCTTTGAAGGATCACCAGGTTGACCGTGCATTGCTGATGGGTGCTCAGGAAGAACAATTCGATATGATCGCTGATTTTGAAGCGAATGTAATGAGCAAAATGGATGCATATATCGGGTTGCGTTCAGGTGATAACATCAATGAACATGCAGATGTCCCTGCAGATAAAATGAAAATCCATGGCAATACCGTAGGAAAGAAAGTACATAGAGATATCCGTGTTCCAAAAACAAAATGGGTAGTTTTACGTTATCCAAATTCAGCTATGGCCCAATTAGCTAAAATGAGCACAGAAGCTTTCGAAGACTTCTATTTTAATGTCTGCAACCTTGACTACGGTAAGATGGACAAGGCAATGGACAGCCTTGCAGATTTGATGAACCGCACGGATAAAGTAAGACTTACAGGACCAGGGACCGATTTAACTTTCTCAATCAAAGATATCCCTGCAGTAAAATGTGCAGGTGAGCTAAATATTCCAGACGGTGAAGTTTACACTGCACCAGTCCGCGACTCCGTAAATGGCGTGATTACATACAATACTCCTTCCCCATATCAAGGTTTTACTTTTGAAAATGTAAAATTAACATTCAGGGATGGAAAAATTGTCGAGGCAGCAGCAAACGACAGCGAGCGCATCAATAAGATCTTTGATACAGATGAAGGTGCCCGATTCATCGGTGAATTCGCAATTGGTGTAAATCCATATATCCTTCACCCAATGCAGGATATCTTGTTCGATGAAAAAATCGACGGAAGCTTCCACTTCACTCCAGGTCAATGCTATGATGATGCCTTCAACGGCAACCATTCTAATATTCACTGGGATATGGTCAACATCCAGCGTCCAGAATATGGCGGCGGAGAAATCTATTTCGATGATGTCCTGATCCGAAAAGATGGACGTTTCGTGATTCCTGAATTAGAGGGATTAAACCCTGAAAATCTAAAATAGTTTACCATAATAAAAGGATGCGGCCTATTGGCCGCATCCTTTTCATTTAAACATGTAATTGTTTCTCATATGCTTCCTGGAACTTCTGGATATCTCCTGCACCCATGAATAAGATTACGCCGTTCTCATGATTTATAAGAACAGAAGTATCATCCTCAGCTATGATTTCAGCACCTTCTATTTTATCTTTCAGATCAGTGATTGAAAGCTTTCCGTGTACCTCACGGGCAGATCCAAAGATTTCACATAGATAAACTTTGTCTGCTTTGTTCAAGCTTTCAGCGAATTCATTTAAGAACGCCTGGGTCCTGGTAAAAGTATGTGGCTGGAAAACAGCGACAATTTCCCGATCAGGATATTTTTGTTTGGCAGCATCAATTGTTGCCTTGATTTCTGTCGGATGGTGAGCGTAGTCATCAATGATAATCTGGTCAGCGATCTTTTTTTCCGAGAATCTCCTTTTTACGCCTTCAAAGCTTTGAAGCTGATCCTGGATGACCTTGGACTCAATGTTTTCATAATGGCAAAGCGCGATAACCGCAAGTGAATTGAGCACATTATGGTCCCCAAAAGAAGGAATCGAGAAAGTGTCATAAAAAGTATTTCTGACAAAAACATCAAAGGTAGTCCCACTCGTCGATTTGACAATATTTCTGGCCTGGAAATCATTTTCTTCCCCAAAGCCATAGAAAACGACAGGTACTTTAGCCTGGATTTTCTGAAGCTGTTCATCATCACCGCATGCGAAAATACCCTTTTTCACCTGCCAGGACATTTCCTGGAATGCGGAAAATACATCTTCGATATTGGCAAAGTAGTCTGGATGGTCAAAATCAATATTTGTCATGATTGCGTAGTCAGGGAAATAGGAAAGAAAATGACGTCTGTATTCACAAGCTTCGAACACAAAATACTGAGCGTCCCTGTCTCCTTTCCCTGTACCATCACCAATCAAGAATGATGTAGGCTTGGCGCCTCTCATCACATGAGCGAGAAGCCCAGTGGTCGATGTCTTGCCGTGCGCACCGGTGATTGCTACGCTAGTGAAATTCTGCATGAAATCTCCCAGGAACCGGTGGTATCTGATAATTGGAAGTCCGTGCTTCATCGCCTCCTGAATTTCTTCATGGGTATCCGGGTAGGCATTACCGGCAATGATTGTCATTCCGGGCTGTATATTTTCCTTATTAAACGGAAGGATCTTTATTCCAGATTTCTCAAGGGCTACCTGGGTAAAAAAGTGCTTGTCATAATCGGAGCCCTGTACCTGATAGTCCATATCATGGAGAACTTGAGCTAATGCACTCATTCCAGACCCCTTTATACCTACAAAATGGTAAATAGTCATATAAAGAACCTCCAACAACGTCTGTATGTAACACAGTATATGACAGATATCCTGTTTTGCTCTCATTACTCCTGTACGGTCATTCATGATCTGTCCGTTTGAAGATAAAGAGAAACAGTATGTTTTTATCTATCTGCTTTAATGTATTAAATCATTATAACATCAATTTTATGAATAACACAGTTCCAATAAAAACCGTAATCCAGCATAAAAGCACATTTTCCCTATTTTGGTACATTTAAACACTTTTAATGCAGGCCGGTAGGAAATTTATATATTAGAAATCCACTTTTTCCAGACGCGGATTTGGCCTGAACTTTCTTCCGGATTTCGCCTGATGTTTGCCGTCCAGCATGACATTGTCACCCGTAAAGCCAATCTTAAGTTTTAATAGGCTGCCGCCGACGCCATACATATCCACTGGTACTTCATGCTTTTCAAAATCCAGGATTCTCTTTTCGCTGAATCCGCCGCTTACGACAATTTTAACATGTGTAAATCCTTCATCATCCAACGCTTTTCTTAAAGCGAAGATTAATTCAGCATTAACTCCGCGCGGGTCAAATGTACCGAGAAGATGCTGGTTGCGAAGAAAGTACTGGTCGATCATTGTACGGGAAGTATCTACACGAACTCCCTTAAGCTTTTCCCCGAACTCCCTCGCAACTTTCAATGAATCTGTAATCGCATCATTATTATAATCTACAAGGGCGATCAAATCATCATTGGGAAAGGTTTCATGATAGGCATGGGTAGCAGCTACGATATCTCCATTAAAGAGCTGGATTAACGCATGCGGCATCGTTCCCATCCCTTGTTTGCCCCACCATTCATTCATGGCATGAGTTGCCTGGGCTGTAGCACCGCCTATATAGGCAGCATATCCATCTCCAGCCTGGGTCGTATAATGGTCATCTCTGTCTCCCATGAAAATGACAGGCTTTTGCTTGCCAGAATAACTTGCTGCCTTGACGACGTTGTAAACATTCGTCGAAACAGATGTCCTTCTTGCTAGGATTCCATCAATGATTCCTTCCAGATATCCGAAATTCTGGTAAGGTCCTGTGATTGTCAGGACTGTTTCGAATGGAGCGATTTTATCCCCATCCTTTAAAGAATATATCTCCAATTCTTCCGGATTGTCAGCAAATGTATTTACAAGCGCAATCACTTCATCTGTCCCGCAAAGAACTGCCTCATCCTTTTGGAAAAACTGCATCGTAATAATGTTATCTTCGTGATATTTCTTTACAAGCTCTCTTGTCTTAAGAAAATACACAGCCGAAAACCAGCCATCCCTGATTCTTTCATCAAACTTGAATGTATGATTTGTCAGGCGGCTGATTTTCCCCTGCATTTTCAATTCTATTTCCTTCATCCGAAAAGCTCCTTCAACATCAACCCTCAATAGGGCTCTGGGCATCTATCCTTAGTATAAGGATATGCTAATAAAGAATACCATTAATTAATTGAATGTACTAGTATCCTGAAGCGACTCCAGGTCAGCGGCGGAAATCAACACATCCCGGGGCTTGCTTCCCCTGCCTTCAGATATGTACCCCTGATGTTCCATCATTTCAATTAATCTGGCTGCCCGGTTATAGCCTATTTTAAAACGGCGCTGAACACTTGAAGTAGATGCCCCGCCCTGTTCAACGACAAATTCGCAGGCTTCATAGAAAAGTTCATCTTCTTCTTCTGTAACCTGTGCTTTTTTCAGCAGCTCTTCTTGCTCAAACAGAAATTGGGGAGCACGCTGCTCTCTTGCAAATGCCACTATATCATCAATTTCATTGTCTGTCACATAAGTTCCCTGCAAGCGGAACGGTTTTGAAGATCCGTTTTCAAGGAACAGCATGTCCCCCCGGCCAAGCAGCTTTTCAGCTCCGCTGATATCAATAATCGTTCTTGAATCAATTTGAGAAGATACTGAGAAAGCAATCCTTGTAGGTACATTGGCTTTAATCAATCCTGTAATGACATCTACGGATGGACGCTGAGTTGCAATAATCAAATGGATGCCGCAAGCACGCGCCTTTTGGGCAATCCGGCAGATTGCTTCTTCTACATCAGCGGGTGCCATCATCATCAAATCAGCTAACTCATCAATTACAATCACGATAAATGGAAGCTTTTCAGAGAACCTGCGATGCTTGATGGCAAGCTCGTTGAAACGGTTGATATCACGTACGCCTGTATGCGCGAACAACTCGTATCTCCGTTCCATCTCTTCTACAGCCCACTTAAGTGAAGCAGTTGCCGCTTTCACATCTGTAATGACGGGGCTGACAAGATGCGGAATATTATTGTATGGAGCCAGTTCCACCATTTTCGGATCTATCAGCAGCAGTTTCACATCATCAGGATGTGCCTTGTAAAGTAAACTTACAAGCATGGTATTGATACAAACACTCTTCCCTGATCCAGTCGCACCGGCAATCAGGCCATGAGGCATTTTTTTCAAGTCAGTGATAATAGGATTTCCAGCAATGTCTAATCCAAGGGCGACCGCCAATGGCGATTCATGTTCAAGGAAGGAGCCACCCTGTAAAATTTCACTTAACAATACAGGTCTGCTGGAATGATTCGGAACTTCTATACCAATCGTATGCTTTCCTGGGATAGGGGCTTCAATCCTGATATCCTTTGCAGCAAGGCTTAACTTAATGTCATCTGAAAGATTTGTAATTTTATTCACCTTGACACCTGGTTCAGGCTGTACCTCAAATCGAGTAACAGATGGCCCCTGTGTCATATTGACCACTCTTGCTCCTACATTGAAGTTTCTCAACGTTTCATTCAGCATATGCTCCTGCTCTGCCAGCCATTCGGGATCAGGCTCCTTGAAAACCGGGGGGCTCAATAGATCAAGCGGCGGGAATTCATAGTCACCAGGTGCTTCTGCTTCGGTTTGGACTGCAGCAGCAACTTCATTCGTAACAGGTACTGATGGAGCAGACTTTACTGGATCAGCCTGACTATTAAATATTTCAGCTTCTTGCTGTATTGGTGCTTGTTGATTGAAGAATTCCTGCTCAGGAGCCGTCTGTTCAAATTCACCCAGTATACCTTCCTGGGAAACAGACTTTTCAGATATTGCCTGCTGCCTATCCGGCTGCAGAAGAGGTTCCTGTTCAATTACTACAGGTTGTCTATTTGCTTCTGAAGGAGTTATCTGTTCCAAAGTCAATATTTCTGAATTTGCTGTTGTCTGGCCGTTTTTTTCCTCGTAATGATCTTTTGCGATCGTTCCGTTAGCTTGCTGGTCCGGTTTGGATGTAGCACTAATTTTCGATCCCTCTGCCATAAAAGAAGGATACTTTGACGATTTACGCTCTTCCCATTTCTTCCTATCCTGCTTAAGCATGATGACATTGAATGGAAGCTGTCTAGTCCTTGGTTGTTCTTGTTGTTCTTGTTGTTCTTGTTGTTCTTGTTGTTCTCGTTGTTCATCCCATTGGTTAGGATAATTTGTTATTTCTGCGGCTGTCTGTTCTTCAGTTTGCTTAACAGCTTCTTCCGTAACTAGCGCGCTATTATTTTCTTCTTGCTGATTTACAGCTAATTCTTCTGTTATCACAGGAACTTTCTGAGAAAGATCAACCTCAAATATCTTATTCAACGCTTCTTCTTCTAATTGAAATTGTTCAGCATTAGTCTCAGTTTCTGTTTCTGTTTCTGTTTCTGTTTCTGTCTCAGTTTCAGTATCTACAGCCTGTTGGTAATTTTTTTCATCAGGTGCTTCTGCAAGATCTTCTATTATGTAAATATCCTGCTTGTCTGACACATCTGCACTAACTGTTTCATTCTGTGAAGGGTTTTGTGAAAAGCCTTTGGTACGGTTTACTTCAGCCATAGAGCTGACATATTCTTCATTGATGCCAGCGTCTCCGCCTGAAGGTACTTGATTATGTTCGAAACCGCTAAGTTCATATTCGACCTCATCAAGTCCCTTTTTATTTTCTTGCTTTGGCTTAATAGGCGGCCTGTTATAGGCGTAAATCGGCGAAGGAATTTCCGTTGGCTTAAAAGGCTGCCTGAATTTCGCTGAGCTTTCCTTTCGCGGTTCGTAGCGAAACTTAGAAGCTGTCTCCTTCACAACTTCTCGCTTAAAACTCTGGGGCTTCTCTTTAAGCGTCTCTTTGCTCGGCTTTGGAGAAGCAGACTTAAAAGGATCACCCTTTTCCTTTACATTCAAGGGGCCTTTCTCCTTGAACAGCGGCTTAATTTCAGCAACTGGCTCAACATTTTCTGAAGTGACATTTTTCTTATTCACTTTTACAGTTCCATTATGTTCGTCAGGAATCAGAGGGAAGCGGAACTGCCCTTTGGGATATTGATATAATACTCTCGCTTCTACATCATTCTTTCTGTTTCGCTCTGTGTGCAAAGGCTTTTGAACAGATTGCACCTGTTCAATATCTTCAAGATTATCATCATCATCATTCTGGAACATCGTGAAAATCTTTTTTATCCAACTCAATTTAAATCACTCTTTCTTTCACTTTTCATTACTATTTTAACAGTTAATTCGTTTTTTTCGAGATAAATTGAAAGAATGAGTATTTTTTCCGAGAATAAAAACAGTGGAAAATAAACTTTCGGCATATAAATTCACCCAAATAATGACAAGCCATGAACATAAAGGAAAAAAGCCCGTTTTTATCGGGCTTTTGAACTAAATACACGCCGGTTATTCTTTTTTCGTTTTTCCGAGAATGAAGATTGGTTCTAATTCACCGTTCTCATAAAGGAAGCTTAGAGCAGTAATCGGCACTCTTCCACTCGCAAAAAAGCTCATTGTCATCTGGGCCAAAATATCATAACCTGTATTGTTTTCAACATCTGCGATAATCAAAACATCCTGATGGGGAACAGCTACCGCCATTGTCCCCTTCATCTGTTTTTTCATCTCATTCAAGAAGCTTGTATTCAATATCCTGCTAGCATCATAACCATCATTGGTATTGAGGAAATAAAAAGTATTATCAGCAACTCGGTCTTCCTTAAACTTCACCGATAGTGAACGGACATTGAACAAAGCTGTTTCTCGGACCTGTTTGGCCGTCCAACCTTCTTTTTGCAGAAGTTTGGAATCAATCAGCCTATATGTATTACCAAGATCAAGTGCATAATAAATCCTTGTTTCTGCAGTGTGCTCGTCATACAGGAAAGGTACACCCTCCTCTGCCTCTGCAGGAAAAGAAGTTGATCGGATTACAGGGTAGATATTTTTTTCCTTCCCTGTAAGCTCCACTTTATTTTCCATTGCATTAAGGCCTTCAGATACGTAATAGACAACTTCATCAATCGCCTTTTCCTTCTGATCCTGCCATTTAGCAATGATGCCTGGCAGCGCTACAGTGATTCCTCTTCCAGTCTGAATATTTTCTATTCTCAGCTGGTCTTTTCCACGGTCATAGGTAAAAGAGCGATCCGGATGCTTCAGACGCTCCTCGAGTTCTTTACGCATTTTTCTGCTATCCATGAATATCCCTCCATTTCTTTAGGAGATTATGCCACTCATTTTACATGAAATTTCCCTCCACCTCAAAGGATGGAGGGAAAAGATTAAGCCAGGCCATCAATAAAGTTTTCGATTTCCTGCTGTGTTTTTCTGTTTTTACTTACGAAACGGCCAAGCTCTTTGCCATTATCATAGGCAATAAAACTTGGAATACCGAAGACATCCTGCTGGATGCAAAGGTCGATGAAATCATCGCGATCTACTGATATGAATTCATATTCCTGATACTTGCTTTCTATTTCAGGCAGTACAGGCTCAATCACACGGCAATCCGGGCACCAGTCTGCAGTAAATAAAAATATATGTTTACCATTGTTTTTCAAGTCTTCGAATTGTTCCATTGACTCCAAATTTTTCATGGCGCTACCTCCTGGTAAAAATCTATTCTACTTCATATATTTTAAACATGCACAATCAAAAAAGAAACTAATCCGATTTGACTCATGGTCATTCTCTAAAAAAGAACGCTGTCAATTTGACAGCGTTCACTTCATTTTCACTGAATTAGCGATTTTCATCATAGCTTCAGCATCTTTTTTAATATCGTCAGTTTCGGTAGTCAGCTTTACCCCGCCTATGCCCACAATCAACTGATATTGTTTATCTTTGAGTTTTTTTACCAGCATATAACCAAATTTGCCGCCTTTATTGTATGTTTCATTTACGTCCCATTTTTTTTGCTGCTTCATGGTTGATTCGTAGACGACCTTGCTATCTTCTTTTTCATGCTGATTATAAAATAAAATATAAGTCCTTGACCCATTTTTAAGCAGTATATTATTAGGTGATTCATCTTCTACTTCAAGGCCAAATGGCATATGATACTCTATATCTTTAGTACTATCGTTTGTTTTCTCCGGTGTGCTTTCAAAAACACTGCCCACCGCTTCATCTGCCGCTTTCTTGTCATCAGAAAACGAGGCAGAGCAAGCTCCAAGCAGAAATACTCCTATAATAACAAGCCCAAATAGCTTTATGAACTTCATCATACTTTTTTCCTCCCTGTAAGGACTAACACTTCTTTTCTATCATACCTTTCTTGGTAATTAACTTACAAGACTTGTATAGTGAAAATTGTTGGAAAATATAACATTTTTCAGAAATTTGTCGAAATATCTTTTAAAAGCAAATAGGAATCATATATTTCCTTTTATGAAAATTGAGAAAGAGCGAGAGCGGGGGCAGGTGAAACCAAGGTTAAAATGATCTACCATATGGGGCATTTAGCCCGCAAGAGGCCGCGATGAGGAGACTCACCGCTCACAACGTGGAAAGCGAAGCATGGAACAAATTATAACGACTATTCGGTAAATGATTTTTAGTCTGAATGGTCATGAGAGCACTTATAACGACCATTCGGTAAATGATTTTTAGCCTGAATGGTCATGAGAGCA
>NZ_JBALQL010000014.1:283839-305705 GCF_036964885.1 Bacillus sp. JJ1122
AGCACTTATAACGACCACTTGTTAAATGATTTTTTACTCGAATGGCCATAAGAGATTTTTCAACATCATGGCTCAACTGAATAAAAAGCTGTCGTGGACCTATTTTTCCGAGTTTGTCTACAGTTGAAAGACAGTCCATCAGACTGTCTTTTCATCTTGCCCTGTTTGATATTCGTATTGTCCTGCGAGCAGTTTCATGACATGTAGAAACATTTCGCTTCGATTTACCTGGCCATTTGTAAAAATGCCCACTGCGCCTTCTTTTTTACGGACATTCTGTTGATTCGCATATTCTTCCATTACAGGACCTAGCTCATTACCTGCTAATACCTTCTCGGCAACTTCTTCAGGTAGCAGAAGCCTTGCTCCACCAGCAATTATTGGCTTCCTCCCTTTAACGGCCAATGCTCCCCAATTGCAAAGCAACAGTCCATGCGGGGTCTGCTGGACTCCACCTTCAAGTCCTATGCCGATTGAGGCTCCTGCTTTTTCTGCCGCCTCAATCGCTCTGTTAATCGCACCTTTAATCGTTTCTTCGTCAGACATTGGCTGCTCACTTACACCTGATGCTGCGTCAACTGCCATGATATCAAAATGATGATCTTTAAAGGCTTCCTCAACTGCAGTGATTTTAGCTGGATTCTTTGAACCGATTGCTATTTTCATTTTTTATCTCCTTCCAAACTCAAGAAAAAGAGGCAGTTTTTCAGCTGCCTCTTTCATATTTCTTCATCAAACCACTCTAGAAAAGTCTTAGCTATTGTTTTTAATTGTTTCCACGGTTGTCTTATCGCATGCTTTCACTAGCTTGACGAGCAATTCCTTTGCTGCAGCATAATCATCAACATGAATCATTGAGGCTGCTGTATGGATGTAACGTGAGCAAATCCCAATTACCGCACTTGGTATTCCTTCGTTTGATGTATGGACTCTTCCGGCGTCGGTGCCGCCCTGTGAAACAAAGTACTGGTATGGGATATTGTGAGTTTCTGCCATATCAAGGATAAATTCTCTCATCCCGCGGTGCGTGACCATTGAGCGGTCGAGAATTCTTAACAAGGTACCTTTTCCAAGCTGGCCAAATTCATTTTTATCACCTGACATATCATTTGCCGGACTTGCATCAAGCGCAAAGAATATGTCTGGATCGATCATATTGGCTGCAGTCTGTGCTCCTCTAAGACCAACTTCTTCCTGCACTGTCGCACCAGAGTAAAGCATATTAGGGAGTTGGATATCTTTTGTTTCTTTTAACAATTCGATTGCCAGTCCGCACCCATACCGGTTATCCCAGGCTTTAGCCAAAATCTTTTTCTCATTTGCCATCGGAGTGAATGGGCAAATAGGAACAATTTGCTGACCGGGCTTGATACCGATATTGATGGCATCCTCTTTGTCATCTGCACCGATATCAATCAGCATGTTCTTTATTTCCATTGGCTTGTTTCGTTTAGACTCATCCAAAAGGTGAGGAGGGATAGAACCAATCACTCCAGTAATCGGTCCGTTTTTTGTGATGATCTGGACACGCTGGGCCAGCAGAACCTGACTCCACCATCCGCCAAGTGTCTGAAAACGAATCATCCCATTTTTCGTAATAGAGGTAACCATGAAGCCTACCTCATCCATATGACCTGCTACCATGATTTTCGGACCGTTCGGGTCACCTTTTTTCACTCCGAATACACTGCCTAATTTATCCTGTATCAATTCATCTGAGTATTGTCCTAATTGTTCGCGCATAAAACTGCGCACTGCATGCTCGTTCCCCGGTGCACCAGGTAATTCAGTCAATGTTTTAAAAAGGCTTAATGTTTGCTCGTTCATCTCATTGCTCCTTCTCACCAAAAATTTAGATTACCTAAAGATTATGTATTTATACAATGTATTTTACAGATTATTGTTTATGCTTGCCAGTCTTAATCAAGTCATTCCGATTTTTTCTATGCGCTGTGAAAAATGGATGTTGTTTTCTACTCCAATCAACATGTGCTAAAAATCAACCTTCTCCTTAAAAACAGCATAATTCTAATAACACCATTCATTATATAGTCATGTGTATTATTTCTTTGCTCGATCATGCTGATTTGTTATGATGTAGGTATCTTGAAATCCATATATAACCTTGGGGGTACTTGACTATGAACTGGAAAATCTTTTTCATTGGCGTCGGTGCTGGTCTTGCAGGTGCTTATGCTGTAAAGGAACTTGCTTCCCAGAAGGAAACTGTTTCAGCTGACAAAGTGCTGAATCATGCAAAATCAGTTTTTAAAAAATCAGGTCCAATCAGCGGCTCATGGATCAATATGAAGGCAGAATTGTACACAAAGCCGCCTCTTGAATATCAGGTTTATAAAGGTGGAATCTCCCGAAATGTGGATGGCCAGGTAGAGCAGTATGAATTTATCGCTGACGCTTCTACAGGAGCCATTCTCGATACGTATCCTTTAAGTTAAGACCTGCAGATGCAGGTCTATTTTTTTCGTTCGATTGTCTCTGTTATTTTGCCTTCATTATCAAATTTAATCGCACGGTAAACTGCATCATGGTAAAAAGTAAACCACGCATCTTTGCTGATTCCGTATTCCAGCCACTTTTGTTTAGCAAAAATCGAATCCATTGGATAATCGTCATAAGCCATTACCCAAAGAGGGTTCTGGTGAGCATGGGTCGGCATGATGTCGGCCATATGAATCACAGTCATATCCTCATCCTCAATGATTAAAATGGCATGTCCATCACTATGACCGCCAGTATGAATCATTTTGATTGGCCCAAAAGACCAATCTTTCTCAAACGTCTCAACTTGCTGTTCGATTCCCTGCCAATTTTCTTTCCAATATGTACTTTTTGAACGGATATTCGGGCTGCGCATCTCATCCCATTCAATCTTCGATGTGATGATTTTAGCATTGGGGAAAACAGATACATGCTCCCCATTCAATTCCTTCGTCAACCCGCAGGCATGATCAAAATGCATGTGAGTCATCAATACGTAATCGATATCTTCAGGCGATAAGCCCAAGTCGTTCAGTTCTGAATCAAGGCTCGATTCCTCAAGAACGCCAAAATTGCGTTTTTGTTTCTCATTCAATTTTCCATTACCCATACCGCTTTCGACAAGGAAGTTCTTTCCCTCAGCCTGGATCAAAATTGGATCTGTACGCAGTTCAATCTGGTTTTTTTCATTCACAGCATATTTGCGTGACCATAACGGTTTCGGGACAACCCCAAACATTGCGCCACCATCAAGATGAGTAACTCCTCCGTTCAGCCATTCGAGTTTAACATTCCGAAGCTTAAGCTTTTCCATATGCATCCCCCTTTTTATTGATTGTAACACCGCAATTCTAAATTTTTAAATAAATACTCTTATACATAATCTCATTTCAGGCTCCTCTAATTCAAATTCACATTTTTTGGGTCTAACATGTTAAAAAAGAAGCTTCTAACATCGATATTTTGGCGAAGTTCACAACTTTTTTGGCGAACTGGATATTATCTGCACTTTTTTCCAAATTTTAAAAGACAATTCAGTTAGGGTCCCGGAGATGATTGCCCCTCAGTAATTGTTCTTCAGCGCTAATGGACAATATCCTAGCTAACACAAAAACCGATCGATAAGGTTCGACCGGTTTTTTCGTATTCTTTATTCAGCTATAAATTGAACCTCGCAGCGATATATCCTGCTGCCTCGAGAAGAGAACTTCTCTTCGTATTCTGTCATGATATTGCCTTCGTAATCGCTGTTATGAAGGTCAAGGCTTACATAATTCAGCAGCATGCCATAGTGTGAAAAGCTGACAAGTGAGTATTCAAATAAACCCTGGTTATCAGTTTTGAAATGAATTTCTCCATTTTTCACAAGGATGGCTTCATACACTTCCAAGAAAGATTTAAATGTCAATCTTCTCTTTTCATGGCGAGTTTTAGGCCATGGATCAGAGAAGTTCAAATAAACGCGGCTGACATCTCCGCTTTCGAAGTATTTAGCAAGTTCCGCTCCGTTCACATTCATCAGCTTGCAGTTTGGCAGCTCTGCTTCAATTAAACGGTCCAGTGCACTGACGATGACACTTTCCTGCAATTCGATCCCGATGTAGTTAATGTCAGGATTCGCTTTTGCCATTCCTGTGATGAACTGGCCCTTTCCCGTTCCGATTTCAATGTGTATCGGCTGTTTTTTTTCAAATGCTTCGCCCCAGTTTCCACGGAACTTTTCAGGTTCCTGGACCACGTAGTTGGAGTATTCCTGCAATTTATCTTTTGCCCACGGCTTATGTCTTAATCTCATACTTACACCTCTGTACTATTTTCATTCGTTTCAAACGATATCATGCAACCCATATGTTTTCAAGGTGAAATTTTCTTTAAAGATGGTATTTGGCAGATTATTAAACGACTGTTTCCAGATGAAAAGGTCGGGCTTGATGCATAAACGCAAAAAGGAATTCACACTATAATGGTGAATTCCTTTTAAAACGAAAGGGTGATCAGTGTGCCTTTAAGCCACCATGACCAGGTAAATTTATTAAAGGATATATTAAGCAACCAGCAGACTGACTGCTGCGGATCGGTTGCGGAGTATCAGCAATTGGAACGTCTCATTAAGTCTTTGATGGTCAACACTAATGTAGATGGCAATATAAAATCAATTTTACAGGATGTTTATCACTACAGCCAAAACGGGGTCAACGCCTCGGATTTGGAGCAGCATATCCAGACCAACCAAAATCAATTATCCCAATGGGTAGATGATATTGGTCAGTTTTCATAAATAAAGAATTAAAAAAGTGCTTTTAAAAATTCAATCCATTTATCCATTTCAGGAATGCGATTTTGGTTTTTGTGCCATTGAATGGACGAAAGCGATTGCGCAAGAGCATACCACTTCATCCTTTGCTTGAGTTTTTCTGTCAGACTGATGCCATACATTTCGAGCCATTCTTCCCATGACTCTTTGGGTATGTAGGAATATAAAAGAAGGCCAAGGTCAATGGCAGGATCAGCAATCATCGCGCCATCCCAATCGATTAAATACAACTGGTTGTCTTCAGTAAGCAGCCAGTTGTTATGATTAACGTCACAGTGGCAAACCACCTTTTCATGAAAGTCGACATTTCCCACGTTTTCTGTAAGAAACTCCATCGAATCTTTCACTGCCTGCTTTCCCCGAAGCTCTTCATCCAGTTCCTCGTTTAATGCATGCAGGATCATCTCAGGCTGCAAAGGACTTTTGCCTAGCCTGGTAAGCATGCCTAGCAAAGGTTCAGACGCATGGATCTTCTTTAAAAGCTTGGCCACCCGGTCATCATGCATATCTCCGGGTTTCAGCTCTCTTCCATTCATCCATTGCTGTGCAGTTATAACATCTCCGTTTTCTAACCTTTTAGTCCAAACAAGCTTGGGTACGATTCCTTCTGCGGAGAGTACAGCAAGAAAAGGGGACGAATTACGTTTTAAAAACAGCCTTTGTTCTTCATGCTGTGCAAAATAAGCAGCACCAGTTGCGCCGCCAGCAGGAACGATTTCCCAATCCTGTCCAAATAAATGTTCCAAAGTTAGTCACCTTCAATTTATCACTATTTCCCTTATGCTAAAAAACCGGAAATGTATCTATAAAATATAAATTCACTGTTGTTCTTATTATCGGAAATTAGAAAAGCGCAAGCGCCTTGGTAAAGTTATACTTGGTTAAAAGTAAAAAGACAGCTATTGATAGAAAAATTCACATACAATAGCTATCTTATAAATTTTATCTCCTAGAGGCTTCCTTCGTCAACCCCATGAACCTCAATTTAATATTGTGAAAAAGTTATCATTTGAAAAGAGTGAACAGATTTTTTAGAAATGCCGCTAAAAACCGGCACTCCTCTCGCAACATCTGTGCTGGAAATTTCATGTTCAAGCCCGACCAGCGTTAGCTGACTGTGTACCCCCTGTCCTCTGCAGCAATGGTACTGGTGCAGCCTGCCTTTCGTTGGGCAGATCGCTGGGGCTATATAATATCAAGGCTCAATCACTTTGCTGCAATCAGGAGCGAGCAAGGTTCCAACAATACCTTATCCCCCTCGATATGGCGGAACGGAACAGCGGAAGCTCTTTCATGGTCAGCAAGGACATTCCAGCTTGCACTTTCAGAAAGCTCCACAAGCTGCTGGGTTAGTGAGGGGTTAAAAAATATTAATATATTTTCCCAACTACCCAAATGGCCGATGTCTCCAATCGAAATACCAATTAAAGGTGAAGGCAAAGATAAACAGGATATATGCTGGCGTATTTGTTCACTTTCAGAAAATCGGAACGCTGCATTCATTTTTCGGATACTAATGAGCCCTTTTATAAAATCTACATATTCAAGATTCGCATCTCGCAAATCCCAATCTAGCCAGTTCACATTATCTGGTGAACGGTAGCTGTTTCCAATCCCTTTTTTCGTCCGGAAAAATTCCTGGCCGCTATGCAAAAATGGAATGCCCTGTGAGAGCAGCACGATCGAAGTGGCTAACCTGTGCTTCTTCTTTAAGACGCTCTCATCTTCGTCAGGTTCACAAATTTTCAGCTTATCCCACAAGGTGTGGTTATCATGCGATTCTATATAATTCACCGACTGTGTTGGCTGCAGGAATAATCCATGTCTTCGCTTTCCGATGCCGATGCTGCCGGCTAGCACTTGTTTGGCAGATTCTATTACACGGTCATTTCCCAATGCGTAGCCTCTGTCGTATAAATTGAAAGTACTTCCTTTTATCGTATCCCTGAACAAATCATTAAATTGGCCTATTCGTGGCAGCTTTGCCTGATTGGCAATGTTCGCCTTCTGTTCTGGCAGGAGCGGGGTATTGAGATCCCAGCCTTCACCGATGATCAGCGTGTTGCTGTCGATGGCATCCACTGCCTTCCTCACTGCCTCCATTGTCTCCACGTCAAGGATTCCCATCAAATCAAAGCGGAAGCCATCAATCTTGTATTCTTTCAGCCAGTACAATACGGAATCTATAATGAATTTCCTTGCCATCAATCTTTCTGATGCAAAATCATTCCCTACCCCTGTGCCATTCGAAGGAAGTCCATGTTCATTATGTCTAAAATAATATCCAGGGACTATTTTTTCAAAAGACGAATCTTCCCGGATGTAAACATGATTGTAGACGACATCCATGATGACCCTTAATTCCAGGCTGTGAACAGCCGAAATAAGCTGTTTCAACTCGATAATCCGATTAACGGGGTCTTCGGGATTAGAAGCGTAACTGCCATCAGGAACATTAAAATGGATAGGATTATAACCCCAATTATAGGAACTGTTGCGGTCCAACTCGTCAACGCCTTCAAAATCGTGAAAAGGCAAAAACTCAATATGTGTGACACCCAGGCTTTTGATGTAGGAAAGTCCGGTCATCATTCCACTTGGACTGACCGTACCGATTTCAGCAGCACCTGAATATGTCCCTTTGCTGTTCACTCCACTGTTTGGATGAATCGTTAAATCCCTTATATGCGTTTCATATATGACAGCATCTGTTGGACTGCTAAATGGAGGAAGATCGACCATCGGAACCTTCGTTTTCTCTTTATCAATAATGACCCCATATTCTCCATTTGCAGTTAAGGCGGTGGCATAAGGGTCGACAGCTTCTCGCCATTCAAGGTTAACGCAGACTAAAAATGTGTATTGGTAAGATTCAAGGTTCCGGTCAACTGCGATGCTCCAGATCCCCTTATCCACTCGATCCATAGAGATAAGCTCGTGCGTCGTCTCCTCATTTTTAAAAAGCTTAAGCTTTACTTTTGAAGCAGTAGGAGCCCATAGTTTAAATGCTGTTTTTCCCGAAGTAAAATGAACCCCCAAGTCATTGCCGTCATAATAGAATAACTTGTCAAATTCTTCTGTTCTGATCACCGCTCCGATTTGCAGATCCGTTTCTCCGCCATGTTCATCCATTATGATATATTGGCGCCCTATTACAAGTTCAACACTCGATGTGCAAATATATTTTACAACATGCTCCAGATAAACCTTTTCCTCAATTGCCAAAGGCAAATCAACGCCTTCTCCCTTTATGCTGAACTTATTAGAAGTTCCTTCAAAATAAGTAAATGGAAGCAATACGGTAATATGATTTATTTGATCGAGATAGGCGTTAAACTTCCGTTCAATGGCAATCATCTATTTTCAACTCCTCGGTAGGCCATGCTTTGCTTTTTCCTGAAACTATTTTTAATGCATTTGGACAAGTTTCGATCTGCAAAGGTGTCATCCCAATTACTTCCCCATCTGCATGTGTCAAAACTTTATTTTCAGAACGAATTGAAATAGACTTTCCGGTGAATTGCTCCACTTCCCGGAAAAATGTATGCTTTCCCCAAAAGACACTTATGAAGATGATAAGCAGCTTCCATCTTGACAGATTGTGCACGACAGTGACATCCAGAAGACCGTCATCAGGCAGGGCCTCAGGTGCAATTTTCATTCCGCCGCCATAATATTGCTGATTTGAAACGGTTACAAACCAGGCGGCATCATACTTATACTCCTTGCCATCTACAGCTATACGAATTGGGATGCAGCGGAACGTGAGTAATTTTTTTATCAGGATGTACACGTAGACTAGCCTGCCCAACGAAAAACGGTTGAGAAGCCGCTTCATTTCGGATTCATTCGCTTCCTTTGAAACCACGGCATCAAAGCCTACACCCATATTATTCATAAAATATGTTTCCTGTAATTCATTGTGCTGAATTTTTCCGAGATCAATTAAATGGCTGGCCTTTGAATGATTTTCAATTAATAAACGGAGCGCCGCTGCAGCTTTTTTAGGAATAGCAAAGCCTCTTGAAAAATCATTTCCAGAACCTCCTGGTATGAATCCCAATGACACATTTGACTTATCTGCTATTCCATTCACCACTTCGTGAAGAGTCCCATCTCCGCCTACTGCAGCGATCGTGATCGGCTTACCCTTGGCCTTTCGCGCAATTGACTCTGCCAACTCTGTCGCATGTCCAGGATACTCTGTAAAAAAAGCTAGAAAGGGGGTTCTAAGTTCGCTTAAATTTTTCTCTATGTTTCTCCAAATCTCCCGGCAGCTCCCATTCTTTGCATTTGGATTGACAATAAAATAGATCTTATCCATATTGATTCAACCTTTACCCTAATTTTGGTCACCTTGTCTTGGGCTGCTTTCCCACTCAAGTCTTCTAATTGAAGTTGTCTGGCAGTATTGTAAAAGAATCTGGGCTGCTTTTAATTGCATATGCTTTAAAGGAGATTTCGTACCTCTCAAAGCAGAGAACCACTCATCATAATTTCGTTTTTCGATTAACTGGACACCATATGGTGCAAGCGGATAATCAATAAAGCCATTTCTTGAGAGCAGCAATTTTTGTACAGGTAATTCAACTCCATGCATGTCAAAGAGCGTCTTGACGATTTTTTCGGTTCTGTTAAGCGCGGTTAGAGGATTCAGGATTTTTGTTTGTTTATTCTTCGTCTTCTTAATCCAGAAACGATCCTTCGAGCCCACAAACACAGCATTTTCTTCTTCCTCTATAAAAGAAATGCAAATAGCTGCCCCTGGGGTAATCATGATAAACTCAGCCTCTACTGGAGCTTTTTTTAGTAAGAAAATAGGTTTATATAAAATAAGAAAAGTGTCTGGAAAACGCTGAAGCAAGAATTTCAATGTTGGATCATTGGCGAACTCTTTTCCAATAAACGATTTTTCCGTCAATGTAGAACTAGCCCATTTAAGCTGGAATGGCAGTAGTTGGTTTAGAAAATGCTGCTTCAATCCCTCAATTGTTTGGATTTTGTTCATCATCTCTAATTCATGATCGTCTATCATAGTATCCTGATCATCTTCCAGGCTGATTGGAGAAATTTCCTTAAGTTCAGACTGAGGTGTGTCAGACTGGCGTACTATACTTTTAATCTTCTGAAAAATGGTACTGGATAGTTCCTCTGGCTGCCCATAGCCATTTATCTCTTTGGGCTGAACAGGACCGTTTTCCCATTTCTCCTTTATTCCTTCCCATTGCTTTTTCTTTAGACGCACAAATCTTGAAGGATAAAGATAGATATCCTGTGCATAGCGTGATACATAGTCTTGCAGCTTTATTAATTGTGCCATTTAGTTCCCTTCCTTTGAACTTACTCCCCGTTAAGCTTACGAACGGGATGCAAGCGGGAATATTGTAAGTGGTTCATATTTCGGACTTTTCCCTAAATGAGTCCTGTACAAAACGACTCTTTCAGCATGAAAATTTATTTTTTCATCTTTGAAAGGATTTTTCTCTTCGAGTAATTTGTATGTAAATGAAGACTCTCCAGTCCATTTCCTTGCCAACGTGATGTGAGGGCTGAACGGACGCGTCTCAAGTTTAAAACCCGCAGAAAGGCATGCCGAAAATACATCTTCTCTAACCACGCTTAAGCTCTTGGATTCCTCGAGGCCCGCCCAAAAAATCCTTGGTGAATCCTTACGGCCAAATATACCGAGATGATCAATTGCTAACTCAAATTTGAATTGGCTGCTAAGTGCAGAATCAATCAGGTTATTGGCAGCATCAATTTGCGGTGCTCCAGCATTTCCGAGAAATGCCAGGGTGATATGTAAATCCTGAGGGTGAACCCATGTCTTGAAAGGCAATGCTTCCTGCAGTTCACTTTTGGCTTTCTCAAGTTTTTCTTTAACCTCTACTGGCAGTTCCAAAGCATAGAAAAAATGTGCATGCTGCTCCATTGACACTATACACCCTTTCTTGTACATGAATTAATTGTAGCAAATGACTTGTTGTTTTGGCAGATATTCCTTAATATGAATTTTAATCCCTACAAGTTGATAGGAATAGTTAAATTTTTGTATGATAATAAGAAGGTAACATTATTTTTGATTGGCCTATAATCAATTATTCACGATTGTGGCAAGACTTTTTTCGTGCAACTAAAAATCGTTTTTATCCAAAACGGACCATATGCGGGAAATAATCAACAATCTATGCAAAAACATTTTTATGTAAATACTAAAGCTTAAGCACATTCAGCAAGGAGGCTATTGCCATGAAAGTTGTCAATAATATCGCCGAATTAATAGGGGAAACCCCTCTTCTCAAATTAAATCATCTGGCACCCGAGGGAGGCGCTTCCGTCTATTTGAAGCTTGAATATTTCAATCCAAGCAAGAGTGTTAAAGACAGAGCAGCCTTTAACATGATCATCACTGCCGAAAACGAAGGTAAGCTTAAGCCAGGGGCCACCATAATCGAGCCAACGAGCGGAAATACGGGAATCGGTCTGGCAATGAATGCTGCAGCAAGAGGTTATAAAGCAATCCTTGTCATGCCAGACACTATGACAATCGAAAGAATCAATTTATTAAAGGCATATGGAGCAGAAGTAGTGCTTACCCCAGGCGATGAAAAAATGCCTGGATCGATAAAAAAAGCTGAGGCGCTTTTAAAAGAAATCCCAAACAGCTTCATGCCAATGCAATTCGAAAATGATGCTAATCCGGATGCCCACAGAAGATCTACTGCACTAGAAATCATTGAAGCCATGAAAGAACTAAAAAAGCCTCTTAGCGCTTTTGTTGCAACTGCTGGGACCGGCGGAACCATCACGGGTACAGGCGAGGCACTTAAGGAGGAATTTCCAGATTTACATGTGCATGTCGTCGAGCCTGCGGGGTCGCCTGTGCTTTCCGGAGGCAAACCTGGCAAGCATAAGCTTGTCGGTACCAGCCCGGGATTCATCCCTAAAATCCTCAATCAGGATGTTTACGAAAAGATTCATAAGATTGAAGATGAAGATGCTTACGAGACAGCAAGAAGGCTTGCAAAAGAGGAAGGCATCCTTGTGGGACCATCTTCAGGCGCTGCTGCTTTCGCAGCCATCAATGTCGCCAAACACATGAAACCTGATGAAGTTGTTATCTGCATCGCATGCGATACGGGCGAAAGGTACTTGTCCAGCGACCTTTTTAAGTTTGAAGAATAAGTAAGAGATTTGTTTATAGCTGTCTCATTTAATACGTACAAAAGCTGCGGGATTCCACTCCCGCAGCTTTTTATTATTTTTCATCATTCTCATCTTCATCTTCAAAAATGGTACCAGAATGGAGCGTCACTCCGGAGACGATCTCTTCCATTTCAGCCTGGAGTCTTTCGGTAATTTCTTCTCGTTCTTCAGGAGATAATGATTCCTTCGTATAACCGAAGAGATAATTATCTAAATCAAATTCTCTCAGCTTGCACTTTGTGTGGAAAATATTTTCCTGATATACATTGACGTCGACCATGTCGAATTGATTTTTGATATTATCTGGGATATAGTTTTGAATCGAACTGATATCATGGTCGATGAACAATTTGTTGCCATCCTTATCACGTGTAAATCCCCTTACCCTATAATCGATTGTTATGACATCGGTTTCGAAGGAATGAATCAGGTAATTCAACGCCTTTAACGGCGAGATCTCCCCGCATGTCGATACATCGATATCTGCCCTGAACGTACTGATTCCCTCGTCAGGATGGTATTCTGGATACGTATGCACGGTAATATGGCTTTTATCAAGCTGTAAAACCACATTGTCAGGCAGTGGACCAGGAGATTCATCATATGCTTCCTCGGGAACTTCGACGACCGGACCCTCAGAAACGAGAATCGTCACACTCGCTCCCTGCGGCACATAGTCCTGCTTTGCCACATTCAGCACATGAGCACCGATTATATCGGAGACATGTGTCAGGATTTTCGTCAGCCTGTCGGCATTGTACTGTTCGTCGATATATTCAAGATAAGCTTCTCGCTCTTCCTTTGTTTTCGTATAACAGATGTCATACATATTAAAGCTCAATGATTTCGTCAGGTTATTAAATCCGTGCAATTCGATATGCTGTGCTGGTGTGAATTTCATCTGTGTTCCCCCTGTTCGGTATTCTGCTATGCTTTGTCTGTGATTGTTCATAAGACATGATTTCAAGCAGGTATCATACTGATTTAAATATTTTTATGATACCCATTCCTGCCAATAAAAAACAAAGCGGCGGCAAAACCTGAATCAAGGGGATTATCGTTTGTGTTTAAAAACTGCCTAAAGAAATGCATTTTCCCTATAAAAAAGCCTGCAGCATTGCAGCTGCAGGCTTAATAAAATATTAGATTTGTCCGCATTGCTGCGTAATTTCAGCTTTGAATAGCTCTTGAAGGCGGCGTGTCACTGATCCTGGTTCACCATTTCCAACAGGCTTCCCTTCAATTTCAATAACAGGCATTACTTCGACTGTTGTACCGGATGAGAAAACTTCATCAGCGGCGTAAAGTTCTTCGAGTGTGTATGCTCTTTCCTCAAACGGGATATGGTTGTTTTTGCAAACCTCAAGGACTTTTAGCCTCGTAATTCCGTTGAGAATATGGTTATCTGCAGGATGGGTGATGATCACACCATCTTTGATAATTGAAATATTAGAATGACTTCCCTCAGTCACAGTCTGCCCACGATGTAAAATCGCTTCAAAACAGCCAGCTTCGGCAGCTTTTTGCTTAGAAAGTAAATTGCCGAGTAAGTTCAAGCTCTTAATATCGCAGCGCAACCAGCGGATATCCTCATCCAGGATTGTCCGGACTCCATTTTGCATAGACTCTTCTGGACGGGCTACCTGACGCGTATAAGCTACGAAAGTTGGCGCAACATCCTTTCCCGGGAAAACATGGTTTCTTGGTGATGTTCCTCTTGTGAACTGCATGTAAACGATCCCCGTTTGCAATTCGTTTTTGGCAATCAGCTCTTTCATCATGCCTGCCAAAGTTTCGGGACTGTATGGAAGCTCCATCCGGATTTTTTTCGCACTTTCCACAAGACGATTCAAATGCTCCGTGCCCGTGAACATCTTGCCATTATAAACCCGAATCACTTCATACACACCATCACCAAACTGATATCCCCTGTCCTCAATATCAACCTTCGCCGAAGCCCGGTCCATAACCTCACCATTAACAATCACATACTCCATCCAAATTCCCTCCCCATCACTTTAACGCTTCACATTGCCGGGGGTCTGACCCCCAATGCTTTAACGTTTTAATGTGTGTTAGCGTGCTAGTTCATAAATTGCTTGTGCGTATATTGCTGTTGCTCTTACGAGATCTTCTATAATCATGTATTCGTCTTTTTGGTGGGCTATATCTGGTCTTCCTGGGAATAGCGGGCCAAATGCTACTCCGGATTTCAATGACCTTGCATATGTGCCGCCGCCAATGGAAATTAACTCTGCTTTTTCACCTGTCTGCTCCTCATATACCTTTTTAAGGGTTTGGATGAGGAAGTCGTTTTCATCAACATGATGCGGATTTGAGTTGGAGAAATTTTCAATCGTGATTTCTTCTGCTTCCAAAACACCATTAAGAATTTCTTTTGTCTTTTCAAGCTTTGTTGTTACTGGGTAACGCATATTCAAGCCGGCGCGCCCACCGTTCTCTGATGAATAGGATAGCTTACCAACGTTAATCGTCAAGTCTCCCGTAATTTCATCCGAATATGCGATGCCAAGCTCCTTGCCTCGGGAATCCTTGCCTAAGTATTTTGATACAAATTGAAAGAACTTGCCGCTATTCCCGTCAAGGTTCAGCTGTGAAAGGAAATTCGCCATATGGAGACCGGCATTTTTGCCGTTATTAGGCTCCATACCATGAGCAGAAACCCCTTCAAGTTCAAGGATTAGCTTACCATTCTCAACATGCGCTTTTCCTTGGAGTTCATTTTGTTTTTTATAATCTTCAAAACGCTGGACAAGGTCAGTTTGTCTCTCCTGGACAACAAGACTGGCCTGGGCAAAGTCGGGTACCATGTTATAGCGTCTTCCAGAAGAGAACTCGATCACTTCTGCATCAAAGTCTGTTTTTTCACTTCCTGCAGGCTTGTACACTAAATCATAGTCTGCGATCCCTTTTTCAGCATAGATAATAGGAAAATCAGCATCTGGAGCAAAGCCCATAGCGGGCATTTCTTCGTGTTTAAAATAATGGTCTACACAGCGCCAATTACTTTCCTCATCTGTACCGATAATCATCCTTACGCGTTTGTTCAGCGGCAGACCCAACTCTTTAACAATTTTCATTGCATAATATGCAGCCATTGTTGGACCTTTATCATCGATTGCTCCACGCGCGAAGATTTTTCCATCGCGAATTTCAGCACTAAACGGATCACTTGTCCATCCGTCTCCCTCTGGCACGACATCAACATGGCAGAGAATACCGACAATTTCATCACCTTGTCCAAATTCAAGATGGCCTGCAAGGTTGCCAACATTTTTGGCTGTGAAACCATCCTTTTCACCTAATTGAAGTAGAAATTCTAATGCTTCTTTTACACCTTCTCCTAGTGGAGCCTCTGGAGTAACATTTTCTTCATCAAGTACACTTTTAATTTTCAGGAGTTCCTGGGCGTCTTTTATCAGATCAGCTTCTCTTTTTTCTACTTCTTTCATCCATTGGATTGTCGTCATCTTCATACCTCCCACATTGCAATTGTATGTAATCTTGTTCTCTTTTGGATGCCATTTCCCTAATAGAGAAAGTTTAAGCAGCTCAATAATCTTATTGTACCTCAAATCCGTCTGTTATCTCCTTTATAAAACTTGAATTTATTTTACTCTTTATTGGCTCTTGCCGTAAACTCTGTGGAATTTCAGGCTCATTTTTTCAGAAAGCATTTTCGGCAGTCTAAAATATTCAAGCTATTTTTCTTAATTTTCAATCTTTTGTCATATTTAGCCTGTTTAAAGCCATATCGTTAAGTAAAAAGAATATGAGAGAGGGGGAAGTGAATCGTCGAGTTATTATTTTTTTGTAAAATACAGTGAATTATCTGGAATTTTATTTTATTTAGCGTTAAAATAGTCCAAAAGGTAGGACATCTTTTTTACTGCCTTTTAAAAAGGACGCTAAAGGAGCTGTCTGGAAAGAAGAAAACTACATACTTGAGGATTCGTCTTCAATCAGTTGTCGGTTGCAGGAAAATGACAAGGGGTTTAATAAAGGATAGGGAGTGGTTGTTTGAAACCTTCGACTAACCGGATGATAAACCGCATCAAATCCATCTACATGTTCATATGTCAGAATGGTACTGTCACAACTCAAGATCTTGTAGAGGAGTTTGGGATCACACCTCGAACCATCCAGAGGGATTTGAATGTCCTGGCTTATAACGACTTAGTGAAAAGTCCCAGCCGAGGTAAATGGACAACGACCCAGAAAAAGGTAAAGATGTCATCGTAAATATAAAAAGAAATCGCCTGCATTTGGGCGATTTCTTTTTTTTGTATAACACGAAAAGTTATTTAGGTTCGTACGTCATTAGCATATCAAGTTCCTCATCAGTAAGCTCCCTGTATTCACCGAGTTCGAGTGTTTCATCAAGCTCGAGCGGTCCCATAGACAATCGTTTCAGGTAGATTACCCTTTTGCCAACCGCCTGGAACATTCGCTTTACCTGATGGAATTTTCCTTCAGTAATGGTCAGCTCAATATCCGATGTGAGTCCTGATTTTAAAATAACAAGCTCACCAGGCTTCGTTTCATATCCATCATCAAGGGTGACCCCATGTTTGAATGCGTCAATATCCTCGTCTGTCACCTCTCCATCGATAACAGCAAAATACGTTTTTGGAACATGTTTCTTAGGAGATAAAAGCCTGTGAGACAGTTGTCCGTCATTGGTGATCAGCAAGAGGCCTTCAGTATCCTTATCAAGCCTGCCAACAGGGAACGGCTCGAATACTTGGTCATCGACTTCAAGAAGGTCGATGACTGTTTCATCACGATTGTCCTCTGTTGCCGAGATGACGCCTGGCGGCTTGTTCATCATCAAATAAATAAATTCCCTGTATTGAATTTCTTCCCCGTTCAATGTCACAGAATCTTTCTTAGGATCGACATGCTGTTTTGCATCCTTAACGACTGCGTTATTCACTTTAACGGCACCGTCTTTCAAAAGCTTCTTCACATCTTTCCTGCTTCCATATCCAAGATTCGAAAGAACTTTATCGATTCTCATCGCGAACCTCCTATTATCTATTAGGCATGCGCCCATTCCTATTCCATTTTTCAACATAGACTAATATCATACTTTACTTTATGGCTGTGTTAAACTTGGCTGTTGATTTCCATTCCAGGCGCTTTGCTTTCCTCGGGGCTGGCGGTGAGCCTCCTCGTCACAAGCGCCTTCCACTACAAACAACAGAGATTAAAAATCAAAATTGATGGTTAACACAGCATACTTTATAAGAGGCATTTTCGCATACAATTAGTTTTTCTCATGATAGATTAATCCTTTATGAATAAAAATTCGGAGGGCATCTTTACATTCTTATCATTATTCCATTAGAGATGGATGCCTTTCACATCCAACAGTATGTACGAAAAGAGCCTTAAATTAACGAGGAGATGACTACTATGAACTACCGTCAGCAAGGTCAAGGATTGTTTATCCCGTTACCAGGCGTGCCAGGTGGAGGGTTTCCTGGAGGAGGATTCCCAGGTGGACAATTTGAGCAAAGATTAAACCGCCTTGAGCGCCAGGTCGAAAGACTAAATAATCAAATCGACAGGCTTGACCGCAGGATTGATCGAATTGAGCGCCGCTTAGGCATCCGAGAAGATGGCCAGCAGTTTTATTATTAATCTTATGTAAAAATGGCCTTCAGTCATGAAGGCCATTTCTATTATACCGGCAGCCTTAGCTTACGCTTGATTTTAGTTACACGATCTCCAAAAAGCTTGTCCACAAGCTTGGTCCTTAACCCGAGGTAAAAATAAACCGCTGATCCAACTACTGCCGAGATAACTATAATGACAATCGACTGGAACTTTGAAGCTGGAGAAAGGAATTGGACCAGCACTTGATAGAATGCCATCGTAACCCCTGCCATCAAGCCAGAAAAGGTAATGATCAATGCAATCCTTCGAGCGACAAATCCCATAGGATACCTTGCAAAAGTTTTGATTACAAACATGTTTATAACAATTGCTGCTGTGTACCCAAGTGCGGTTGATAGAACTGCTCCCTGTGTTTGAAATAATTTTATCAAAGGGATATTCAAGCTTAGCTTGACCAATAATCCGGTCAGCAGACTTAAAATCGTAAATCGCTGCTCATTGATTCCCTGCAGGATTGCAGCAGTCACCGAATAGAGAGCAAACAGAATCGCAACAGGAGCGTATGTCCTCAATACCTCTGTGCCTAAATCCTTATGCTCATAAAACACAGTAAACATTGGCTCTGCAAGAAGTGCCAGTCCAACTGTGGCTGGAACAGTCAAATACATGAGGACCTGGAAGGTCTGATCCAGCTGTCGTCTCATACCCTTTCGGTCGTTTTCGACGAAAGACTTTGTGATACTTGGTACAAGTGTTAACGAAAAGGCAGTAGCAAGTGATACAGGAATGATCACCAGCTTATGCGATTCAAAATTCAAGACCGAAAACGCAGCCTGCGCCTGGTCTTCAAGGCCAATTGAGCCCATAGCCCTGCTGAACGTGATCTGATCTATGAATTGGAATAAAGGATTTGCTATTCCGACAAAAACGAATGGAGCTGCATAAAGCAATATTTCCTTGTATATATCTTTTAGGGATATATCGAGCGTACCTTTATCCTCTTTTAAAAGCTCATCAAGATGAGGCTTCCTTTTAAACCAATACCATCCTAATATCGCGAGGCTGCCGAGTGCACCAATAAAAGCGGCAAATGTCGCTACACTCACTGCAGTTACCAGGCTTCCATTTAACCAATTAAGGACGACATATGCACCAGCAAGTAAAAATACAATCCTGACAATCTGTTCAACAACCTGTGATACTGCAGAAGGTCCCATTGATTGGTGCCCCTGGAAAAACCCTCGGATCAAGCTCATAAAAGGAACCACAATCAATGCAAAGCTGACCGCCCTAATAACGGTTGTAACGTCTTCGACACTGATTTCCAGATCCTTTTTAGTAGAACTAATCGAAATCTCCGCAAGAAATGGTGCTGTGATATACATAATCAGAAAAGAAATAACTCCGCTCGCAAGCATGACAACAAGACCAGATTTAAACAGCTTCCTGCCAACCGCATATTCTTCCATCGCATTGTATTTAGCAATGAATTTTGAAACAGCAAGCGGTACGCCAGCAGTTGCTATACTAATAAAAATCGTATAGGGGATATAAGAAAACGAATAAAGAGCGGTACCATGTTCTTTAACGATGGCGTAGAAGGGAATGACATAAAACAGCCCCAGTACCTTGGAAATGATGGTGCCAAGCGTTAAAATAAACGTCCCTCTTAAAAGCTTTGATGACATAGAATCCCTTCCTAACAGTTACTTTTCACATGATAAAAAGATTAGGTTTAAAAAACTGATTACAAACTTGTATTTTACCACAAACAAGATTAGACACTATGATAATTATCAATTATGACAGTTTTTAATCTGCATTCCCTAGTTTACTCTTCTTTTAAACTAACCGCTACTTTTCTAGATGACAGTTTTCGAGGAGTTTTATGGAAGCAGTTTTCAAAGGTTTTGCTATAAGGCAAACCTGAAGTTTCCATTTAATAATTATCCACCATATGTTCTTTAGCAACTCAATTTAATGCTACCTGTTTGGATTCCCTCAATGCTGGCAATGTTTTTAAGAGAAAGATACTATATAATGATAAAGTCGCAAGTTACTTAATTAGCGATATTTTTAA
Source organism: Bacillus sp. JJ1122 (assembly GCF_036964885.1). Taxonomy (NCBI): domain Bacteria; kingdom Bacillati; phylum Bacillota; class Bacilli; order Caryophanales; family Bacillaceae; genus Bacillus; species Bacillus sp. JJ1122. Next base: position 303,582 of record NZ_JBALQL010000014.1, read on the forward strand.
AAAATTAAATGAACACAGTTAGCTGCTGATAAAAGTGAACTCGAAAAGATGGTGAAAGTATGAAATATGATGTAATCGTACTCGGCGGCGGGCCGTCAGGGTTAATGGCTGCCATCGCAGCCGGTGAACAGGGCGCAAAGGTTCTGTTGATTGATAAAGGGGACAAGCTCGGCCGCAAGCTGGCCATATCCGGAGGCGGACGCTGCAATGTGACAAATCGCTTGCCTGTTGAAGAAATTATCAAGCATATACCAGGCAACGGGCGTTTCCTATACAGCGCCCTTAACATTTTCAGCAATGAGGATATAATTGCTTTTTTCGAAGGGCTGGGAATTCAGCTTAAGGAAGAAGATCACGGCCGGATGTTCCCTGTCACAGATAAGGCTCAATCTGTTGTAGATGCTCTCCTTACAAAGCTAAAAGAATTAAAAGTCGAGGTAAAGACAAACAGCCCCGCTGCTGATGTAGATTATAAGAATGGCCAGGTTGAAGCAGTTCACCTGAAAAACGGCGAAATGATTCACGCTGACAGCCTCATAATTGCTGTTGGCGGAAAATCAGTTCCCCATACTGGTTCTACTGGTGACGGATATGCATGGGCTGAAAAAGCCGGACACACAATTACTGGACTTTTTCCAACTGAGGTTCCTGTCACCTCAAGCGAACCTTTTATCAAGGAAAAAGTACTTCAGGGTCTATCTTTAAGAAGTGTAGCGCTCAGTGTATTGAATCCAAAAGGCAAGGCACTGATCACCCATAGGATGGACATGATTTTTACACACTTTGGAATAAGCGGACCTGCTGTTTTGCGCTGCAGCCAATTTGTCGTCAAAGCCATGCAAAAATGGGATCTAAAAGAAGTTGTCATGTCCCTTGACGCCCTCCCAGACATGAAAGAAGAAGAGTTATTCCAGGAGATTAACAAGCTTATTAAGGCTGAACCGAAAAAATCTGTCAAAAATCTGCTTAAAGGGCTCCTTCCCGAACGATACCTCATGTTTTTGCTGGAACGAAATGAAATAGACCCGGCTATGCAGGGCGGCCAGCTAGGCCATGAAAAAATCAGAAGCTTTGCTAAATCGGTAAAGCAATTTGAGTTCAAGGTAAATGGTACCCTGCCCCTGGATAAAGCATTTGTAACAGGCGGAGGCGTCTCAGTTAAAGAAGTCGAGCCGCAGACAATGGCTTCAAAAAAAGCCATGGGCCTATATTTTTGCGGAGAAATCCTCGACATCCACGGTTACACAGGTGGATACAACATTACCTCAGCCCTTGTAACAGGACGGCTTGCCGGTATGAATGCAGCGCAGCATGCCTTGCATAAATAAAATGAAAACAGAGCCTGATAAAATCAGGCTCTGTACACAATCATCGCAGAAAAACAGTAAATCTGTTCCTCCTCCAATTCCTCTGGCACGACTGCGACATTATACTTAATGTCCAGCAATTTCTTCTCATCCAGCTTCTCGAGAAATCGGTTCATTTCTTGTTCAAGATCTTTTTCATGCTCATGATCAAATACTCTGACCTGGATCAAGGTTAAACTTCCTTCCTTTTTAACATCCAGTCTGGCCAGATTTTCAGAATTTTATAATTATGGACGCTTTGTTTCTCCGCCCCAGCTCATCATTCCGCCAACCATGTTACGGACTTTGTAACCTTGCTCATTCATATAGTGGCAAACATTGCCGCTGCGTGCGCTTGAACGGCAAATAAAAATGTATTCCTTATCCTTATCAAATTCGCCCATTCTCTCAGGAATTTCGCCCATTGGAATATGTTTAGCACCTGGTATCATGCCCGATTCAACTTCGTCATGCTCACGAACATCAACCATTTCAAGCTTCTCCCCAGCTTCAAGCTTCTTTTGAAGTTCTTCAGTAGAAATCGTTTCAATTTTATTCATAGTAGTAGCCTCCGATTTTTAGGTATTTAAAATTCCATTTCACGAAAAATACATAACAATAATGTATTTTCCCCTATTTATTATAGAAAAACTCGTTTATTTAAGCAAAAAATAAACTCTACCGGGTACCGTATTTTAGACTTTATTGAATCAGACTGTAGATTTCCGCACCAGTCACTTGCTTTCCTCGGGGCTTTTGGTGCTAAAAATCAACATTG
>NZ_JBALQL010000014.1:305934-384641 GCF_036964885.1 Bacillus sp. JJ1122
ATTCAGCTTTAACAGAGCTTTTAACTAAAATAAAAGGGCCGTAGATTACGACCCTTTTATTTTGGCTATTTGGTAAATTGAACTGTGGATGGTCAGCAATACTGTTAACTCGTATTCTGCCTACCGAAATTAATTAGCTACGATGTTTACTAGCTTTCCTGGTACGGCAATTACTTTGCGGACTGTCTTGCCATCGATTTGCACTTTGACTTCATTGTCCTCCATCGCAAGTTGCTCTAAAGCTTCCCTGTTCGCATCTGCCGGTACCATCATTTTTGCTTTGATTTTGCCATTTACCTGAACAACGATTTCTACTTCATCGTCGACAAGCTTCGCTTCATCATATGCAGGCCATGCAGCATAAGTAATGGATTCGTTGTTACCAAGCTTAGTCCAAAGCTCTTCTGCAATATGCGGACAAATCGGAGCAATCATTTTAACGAAGCCTTCCACGTATGCTTTAGGAAGTTCTGTTGCCTTATATGCTTCATTGATGAATACCATCATTTGCGAAATAGCCGTGTTAAAACGAAGTCCTTCATAGTCCTCCGTTACTTTCTTAACAGTCTGATGGTAGACCTTCTCAAGGTTCGATCCATCACTGTCCTTGATTTTCTCATTTAAGCTGCCATTTTCGTCAACGAATAAACGCCAGATACGGTCAAGGAAACGGCGAGATCCGTCAAGACCATTTGTTGACCAGGCGATTGATGCTTCAAGTGGACCCATGAACATTTCATAAAGTCTTAAAGTGTCGGCACCGTGGCTTTCAACGATTTCATCTGGATTCACCACATTGCCTTTTGATTTACTCATTTTTTCATTGTTTTCACCAAGGATCATCCCCTGGTTGAATAACTTTTGGAATGGCTCCTTCGTGTGAACTACACCCACATCATAAAGGACCTTGTGCCAGAAGCGTGCATATAACAAGTGCAATACAGCATGCTCTGCTCCACCAATATAAATATCGACCGGAAGCCATTCTTTTAATTTTTCAGCGTCGGCAAGTGCATGCTCGTTTTTCGGATCAATGTAACGAAGGTAGTACCAGCAGCTGCCACCCCACTGCGGCATTGTATTCGTTTCCCTGCGGCCCTTTCTGCCTGTTTCAGGGTCGACGACATTCACCCACTCATCGATATTCGCAAGTGGAGACTCGCCTGTTCCCGATGGCTTGATGTCCGTTGCTTTTGGAAGGATAAGCGGCAGTTGATCCTCAGGTACAGCTGACATGGTGCCATCTTCCCAGTGGATGATTGGAATCGGCTCACCCCAGTAGCGTTGGCGGCTGAACAGCCAGTCTCTCAAACGATAAGTGACTTTTTTCGTTCCGATGCCTTTTTCCTCCAACCATGCAATCATCTTGTTGATTCCATCTTCCTTATTCATGCCGTTAAGGAATTCAGAATTCACGTGCTCGCCATCGCCCGTGTATGCTTCTTCAGCTACATTTCCGCCAGCTACGACTTCTTTGATTTCAAGGTTGAATTTTTTAGCGAATTCGTAGTCGCGCTCGTCATGTGCAGGTACTGCCATGATAGCTCCTGTTCCGTATGAAGCTAGTACGTAGTCCGCAATCCAGATTGGCATTTTCTCGCCGTTTGCTGGGTTGACCGCATAAGCGCCAGTGAACACGCCTGTTTTGTCCTTTGCAAGGTCTGTACGCTCTAAGTCGCTCTTGCTCTTGATTTCATCAATGTATTTTTCCACTGCTGAACGCTGCTCAGCTGTCGTAATTTTATCAACCAATTGGTGTTCCGGTGCTAGTACTGCATAAGTCGCTCCGAACAATGTATCTGGTCGTGTTGTGAAGACAGTGAACGTTCCGTCATGTCCATCAATGGTGAAAGTAATTTCGGCACCCTCTGAACGGCCAATCCAATTTCTCTGCATATCCTTAAGGCTGTCCGGCCAATCCAATAAATCAAGGTCCTCAAGCAAGCGGTCCGCATAGGCTGTAATTTTAAGCATCCACTGTCTCATTGGACGACGTTCAACTGGGTGTCCGCCACGCTCACTTTTTCCATCGATAACTTCTTCATTCGCTAAAACAGTTCCAAGTGCCGGGCACCAGTTCACTGCCACTTCATCAATGTAAGCAAGCCCTTTTTCATAAAGCTTCAAGAAAATCCATTGAGTCCACTTATAGTAACCCGGATCAGTCGTGTTGACTTCGCGATCCCAGTCATATGAGAAGCCTAACGCTTTGATTTGTCGGCGGAACGTGTTGATGTTCTGCTCCGTAAATTCAGCAGGATCGTTACCTGTATCTAACGCATACTGCTCTGCCGGAAGACCGAATGCATCCCAGCCCATTGGATGTAGAACGTTAAAGCCTTGCATCCTTTTCATGCGTGAAAGAATGTCAGTTGCCGTGTACCCTTCCGGATGACCAACGTGAAGTCCAGCACCTGAAGGATACGGAAACATATCCAACGCGTAAAATTTTTGCTTTCCTTTATCTTCAGTTGTTTGGAAGGTTTTGTTCTGTTCCCAGTACGATTGCCATTTTTTTTCGATTTCCTGATGGTTAAAGCTCATCGATTTGTCCTCCTGTTTTTGTCGATTTATTTTAAGGGATGGAGTTTTGGATATGAAAGCCGCTTGTGCTTCTTCTCCTAGAAAACAAAAAACTCCCGTCCCTGTAAAAGGGACGAGAGGATATGTATAATCTCCCGCGGTACCACCCAAATTAGTGTGCAACACTCGCTTCATTCATCCTTAACGCGGAATACGGCAAGCGTTACTAAAGGTTCACGCTCGCGACTCAAAGGCGAGTTCATGATGGTCCCGTCTGGCTTGCACCAACCGCCAGCTCTCTTGCTCAGGCTTTCACCACTACTACTCCTTGTCGAAGTCTTTCGTTATAGATATAGGGATATTGTAATAAATTTCCCGCTTGGATGCAAGCGGGGATGAAAGAAATGATTTTGGAGGTTATATTATGAATTTCGCGGTGGATTGGTGTGGGGATTTTCTATCGAAATTGTCCCGCGAGAAAATATTAGGTTATGTATTTCAGCCTAGATCGCGCTAAAAAGCCAGGGGTTTAGCCTTGGCCACGTCATTCTTTGGTTTCCATTTAATTTGGTTGAATTTCTTTTGAAAAACTGGAAAAAACCCCGTGAAATTTCCAGTTTGCGGGATTTCGACAAATATTTGCGGAATATGGATGAGTATTTGCGGAATCCATTCCTATTTTTGCGGGATTTCGACAAGTTTCTGCGGAATGACCTTAAGAATAACCTTTAACAAATCCCATTTTTTTACAAAAAATAATGATTTTACGTAAAAAACAGGAATTTTCCCCTTAATTATCGAACTATAATATTACTATTTACAAGGAGAGATGCATTTGATTGCTAAAAAACGTACTATCCCGTTAGAAATCCTCATTTATGAAGCAGTTGTGAGAAGATTGCCTGACAGACATCCAAGAAAATCTGAGTTTGAAGCAAAATTAATTCGCAGGAGATCCGGATTCAAAGGAGAAAAAGAACTTGATTACTATCTTTCACAGTTGCCTGATGACGATTTCACCATAATCCAGAGTATTCGGCTTCCCCACAAAGATACCCATTTCCAAATAGACACTCTCCTTCTAAGTCCATGCTTTATCGTAAATATGGAAGCCAAAAATCACGCTGGAGAAATCGAGTTTAATACTGAATTTGATCAAATGATTCAAAGATTCGATGGAAGTACAAAGGTTTATTCCAGCCCAGTCCTGCAAGCTAAAATCCAAACATCACATCTCCATACCTTGTTATCTAAAAATCATTTCCCCTCTTCTCCACTAGAATACTTCGTTACAATCAGCAACCCTCAAACACTCATCTTAAATCCAGGCAGGAGTCAAGAAGTTGCCTACAGAGTCTGCCGAACGGCAAGAATCCCTTACAAAATTTCCGATTTGAGGTCTAAATATAAAAACGTGAATTGGTCCGGAAAAGACATCAAAAAAATAACCAAATTGTTATTAAAAAAACATGAACCACTTATCCCTGCTGTGAGTGCGATGAATATTCCTATTAAAGACCTTAATCTGGGAATCCAATGTCCAAGATGCTCTGCCTTGGGGATGGAGCGTATCCACGGCAATTGGTATTGCAAATCCTGTAGCCACACCTCAAAAGACGCACACACCGCCGCAATTAAAGATTACTTTCTATTATATGGGAACACCTTATCGAATAAACAATTACGTGTATTTCTTCAAGTAAACTCAGATGATTTCGCAACTCATTTATTAAAATCACTTAACCTCATTTCTACTGGCACTACTAGAAACAGGCTGTACCACCCCCCCAAAGATTTCTTCAACTAAGAAAAGCGCAAGTGCATGTAAAAGGAACGGCGACTAACTACGCCAAGTCCTGTTACAACGTCGGCACTAGTACATCGTGTCCGTCGAAGGGCGGACCGAAGCGACTCGGCTGGAGCTAGACAAAAAAAGGCCCCATCCGCAAAGAAATCACGAATAGGGTCTCACAAAATTAAACTATTCTTTCACAGCTTCCACAAGCAAATCAACAATATGAATACCTCTCATACTTGAAGACAAGCCTTCACGTTCGATTCCGAGTTTCATCTGGAGCAGGCACCCTGGATTCGCGGTGACGATTGTCGTTGCGTGGGTTTCTTTTGCCTGGACCATTTTGGAGTCTAGCAACTGCATGGACATTTCGCTTTCGACTATATTGTAAATTCCAGCAGAACCACAGCAACGATCGGCATTCTGCATTTCGATGAATTCTACACCATTAATAGCTTTCAGCAGCGTTCTTGGCGCTGAGGCAGTCTTCATCACGTTGCGAAGATGGCATGAATCCTGGTAAGTCACGACTTGGTGCGGCAGTTCAAGCTTCACTTTTTCATGGAAGCCTACCTCTACTAAAATCTGAGATATATCCTTGATTTTATCCTTAAATGACTTTGCGCGTTCGTTCCATTCCGGTTCGTCCTTGAGCAGATGGTCATAGTCGACTAGGAAGGCACCGCAACCGCCAGCATTGGTGATGATAAAATCTACGCCAGTATCCTCAAAGGCTTTAATGTTACGACGGGCCAGTGCTTTCGCATCATCTTTTTCACCGCTGTGGCCATGCAACGCGCCGCAGCAAGCCTGCTCTTTCGGAATGACGATTTCGCAGCCTGCCAGCTGAAGCAGCTTCATGGTCGCATTATTTGTCTCAAGGAACATCGTATCCATCAAGCAGCCGCTGAAAAAGGCGACCTTATGGGTTTTAGTACCGATCGCTTCAAGATGCTGAGGACGATTTCTCATTTCCTTCAACGTTGGCACCTTCGGCAGTACTTTTTCCATAGTGGCCAGGGATTCCGGGAACAGCTTCATCACTCCAGTACCACGCGCAACCTTCTGAAGCCCTGATCGCTGATAGAAACCAATCAGTCCAGTAAGTCCCCTCATTCTGTTCTGGTGAGGGAAAAGCCCCTTGAATACAGCTTTTCGAACAACCCGAACCGGCATCGAAAACTTCTTGTTTTGATTAACGATATCACGGGCTTCCTCGAGAAGATGTCCATAATTCACACCTGATGGGCAGACAGGCTCACATGCCCTGCAACCAAGACAGAGATCGAGTGATCTTTCAAAATCCTCATCTGGCTCGATCAAGCCATCGACTACCGCCTTCATCAAAGCGATGCGTCCGCGTGGTGAATGGGACTCCTGATAGCCTGATTCAATATATGTCGGGCAGGTTGGAAGACAAAAGCCGCATCGCATGCAATTCAATAGTTCATCCTGATTCATTTTTTCCTGAAATTGTGTTTGGATTCTTTGCTGTTCTTGAACTGTTGTCATCTAGAAACCACCACTCGTTTCCTGCTGTCTTTCGCGAATATCTTGCCTGGATTCATGATGTTGTTTGGATCAAGCGCTGCCTTCACAGCCTTCATGGCAGCGACCCCTTCCTTGCCAAGCTTCAACTCAAGGTACGGTGCTTTCATGACGCCGACGCCATGCTCACCTGTGATCGTGCCGCCAAACTCAATTGCTTTTTCAAAAATTTCCGCGAAAGCTTTTTCCACTCTCTCCATTTCCTCATGGTTGCGGGAGTCTGTTGGACAGGTTGGGTGAAGATTCCCATCACCTGCATGGCCAAAAGTACAGATATTCAAATCATATTTCACGGCAATCTCATTAATGGCATTTACCATTCTAGCAATCTCGGATCTTGGAACTGTAGCATCCTCTAGGATCGTCGTAGGCTTCAAGCGGGCAAGTGCTGATAAGGCGCTGCGACGTGCTGTCCTTAACGCTTCTGCCTCTGCTTCAGACTGTGCGACCTGTACTGAAACAGCTTTTTCCTCCTTGCACACCTCGGCAATCCGCGCCATATCCCGCTGGACAACTTCAGGAGGACCGTCTTGTTCAATCAATAAAACTGCCTTTACATCAGTAGGCAAGCCAATTTTAGCAAAATCTTCGACAACCCTTAGTGTTGGCTGATCAAGGAATTCAAGCGTGGCCGGGATGATTTTGCTTGCAATGATTTTTGAAACAGATTTCGCTGCCGCTTCGAGGTCCTGATAAAGAGCAAGCATCGTCTGCTTTGTTTCTGGAACAGGAATTAGTTTCAGGATCGCTTCTGTCACGATGCCAAGCGTTCCTTCAGAACCGACGAACAATCTTGTGAAATCGTAGCCTGCTACATCTTTGGCAAGCTTTCCACCTGTACGGATAATGTCTCCATTTGGAAGGACTGCTTCAAGACCAATCACGTAGTCTCTTGTTACACCATATTTCAATCCGCGAAGTCCGCCTGAATTTTCATTAATATTTCCACCGATTGTTGATATTTTCATAGAACCTGGATCTGGTGGGAAAAATAACCCCTTTGCTTCAACAGCGTTGATTAAATCCAGCGTCACAACCCCAGGCTGAACAGTAGCAGTCAGGTTCTCTTCATCTACTTCAATAATCTTATTCATATGTTTAAAAAGCAGCACAATCCCACCTTCTGTCGGGCAGGTGCCGGCACAAAGATTTGTTCCGGACCCACGTGGCACAATCGGAATTTTATACTCATTACAGATCTTAACAATTTCAGAAACTTCTTCTTTATTCCTTGGACTCACTACCCCATCTGGCATTGATTGAAAATTAGGTGTTGCATCGTATGAATAGACAAGGCGTCCTGTTTTCGTATCATCAAAATTAGCTGCAGAAACGACTGAAATGATTTTTTCTCTTACTGCTGTTGTAAGCATTATGATATTCCCCCTTGTGAAGATAAATAAATCCAGGCATCTATCATTATGACAGAAGCCTGGGATAATTTTGCATTTTTTACAACTTATTAATTAAGGAATCATCCATGATAAAACGCTATTTTGCAAGAATGTAATAATGCCGACGAGCGTTACCAGGAATAAACTATGTTTGATCGTGAAGCGGAACAGATCGGATTCTTTTCCAGCCAGTCCAACTGCTGCGCAGGCTACAGCGATTGATTGCGGCGAAATCATCTTCCCGGCAACCCCGCCGGAAGAGTTTGCTGCTACGGCAAGAACAGGATCCATGCCTATTGAAGTAGCGGTAATCTTCTGCAGGTTTCCGAATAAAAGGTTCGCTGATGTATCAGATCCAGTAATGAATACACCAAGCCATCCAAGGAATGGAGAGAAGAATGGGAACAAGACTGCACCTGTTTTTGCTAGAGTCATACCTAATGTAGTACTCATGCCAGACGCGTTTGTTACATAAGCGAAACCTACAACTGAACCAATAGTCAGCACAGGAAACTTCAATTCATTCATTACCTCACCGAAGGTTACTACCCATTTCTTCCATGAGATACCAACAATGAATTTCGTGATGATGGTTGCAATTAAGATCGCTGTTCCCGCAGCACCAAGCACTTCCAGCTTATATACTGCAGCAACTGGATCTCCTGCTGTGTTAATAATGTTATTGTTCAAGAACGGTACTTCAGGCACAAATGTTAAGGCATGACCAAGTGAGTTGATCGCTTTTAAGACTGCATTTGTTCCTTCATAGTGACCAGTAAGGGCAAGCTTGATTGTCGGAATGCCCCAGACTGAAATGATGGCAGTCAAAATCAAAAATGGAGACCATGCTTTGAAAATCTGTGCACCAGTATGTGCTTGCTTAGTTTTTGCTGGCATTTTTACTGCCGCAGTTGCTGCCAGCTCCTGTTCAGCCTCAAATCTGAAGATTGTCTTAGGCTTCCAGAATTTAAGGAAGATCGCAAGTGCAAACAAGGAAACGAGCGCAGAAAGAATATCCGGAAGCTCTGGTCCAACAAAGTTAGATGTGAAGTACTGTGTTGCTGCAAATGATATACCTGATACAAGGATTGCCGGCAATACTTCTAAAGCTCTCTTAAAGCCAGCCATGATGACGATTAAGTAAAACGGAATGAAAACGGACAAGAATGGCAGCTGGCGGCCGACCATTTTTGAAATTTCCATTGCAGGGATCCCTGTTGGTCCCTCAACTGCGATAATTGGAATCCCAATTGCTCCGAAGGCAACCGGTGCTGTATTTGCTATTAAGCAAAGTCCTGCTGCATATAGAGGGTTAAACCCTAATCCTACTAAAAGTGCTGCCGAAATAGCTACTGGCGCTCCAAATCCTGCTGCTCCTTCAAGGAACGCACCAAATGAGAACGCTACCAAAAGTGCTTGCAAACGGCGGTCTTCTGTGATCGACAAGACGGAATTGCGAATAATATCAAATTGTCCTGTTTTCACAGTCAGTTTGTAAAGAAATACGGACGTAATGATGATCCAGCCGATTGGCAAAATACCGTAAACAGCACCTTGTGAAGCCGACATGAGCGCCAGACCGGCAGGCATTTTAAACGCAATAACGGCTACAATAATTGCGACAGCCAGTGTAGTCAAGCCCGCAATATGCCCTTTCATTCTTTTAATCGCGAGGGCCCAGAAGAAATACAAAATAGGAATCAGTGCAACGATCGCGGATAAGGCGAGGTTATCACCTACCGCTGTGAAATTTTGTGTGAACGACATAATTTACCCCCTATTATCAAGTTGTCATAATGAAACAGTTCCCCAACTGTTTGGCCATCCCCTTATCGAGTAATCGCTTACATAATATGATAAGGTCATCTGATGACTAGGTCATTAACATGACTGTTATTTGAATTATAGGGTCGCCTCTACAAAATTTTCAATATCTTTTTTAAAATTTAGTAAAATATATTTATATCTTCATGTGATTTTTTTAACTGTAATTTACCACTTAAAACCCATTTCATGCTGAAAGAATCTTCCCCTTCCCGCAAAAAATTGTATAATGAATGCTAAGAGAACAAACTTGGGGGCTTTATATTGCAATATAAAAAAATCAAACCTAAAAAAATATATGAAGAAGTGGCAGAAGCGATTCATGGTATGATTCGTTCTGGACAACTAAAGCCTGGTGACAAACTGGATTCAGTACAGCAGCTGGCAGAAAACTTCCAGGTTGGCCGCTCCGCTATCAGGGAAGCGCTTACTGCTTTAAGAGCAATGGGATTAATTGAAATCAGGCAGGGCGAAGGAACATATGTAAGAGAATTCGAAACAGCCCAGATCAGCTTCCCTTTATCCACTGCCATCCTGATGAATCCTGAAGACACAGCACATCTATTAGAGGTTCGTAAAATTCTTGAAGCGGGAACTGTCTTCTCTGCAGCTGAGAAGCGCACCGACATTCAGCTGAAGGCTATGGAAGACGCTTTGGAGGAAATGAAGCGCGCAAATGGCAATGAGGAGCTTGGTGAAAAAGCAGATTTGCAATTTCATTTGGCCATTGCAGAGAGTTCGCAAAATCCATTATTAATCAGCTTAATGAATCATGTTTCCGGCTTAATGGGTGAAACAATGAAGGAAACACGACGCCTCTGGCTTTACTCTAAGCAAACAACGACAGATCGTCTTCATGATGAGCACTACGCCATTTACCAGGCGATAAAAGAACAAGATGCAGAAACTGCGAGAAGCCTGATGCTAAGTCATATTGAAAGTGTAGAGGATATTCTTCTCAAGTACATCAACCAGTCTAAAGGGAATCCATTATAAATCCATTTTCCATACCTCTTTTCTAGAGGTATGGTTTTTATTTAATAAAAAAATTTCTGAAACCCCTTTCAAAAAAATATATTTTTATAGTAGTATTAGTTTTAATGAAGCCATGTGATTTTCAGGTCATCAGATGACCTGTTAATCTCTGTTTATATCAATCGTTAGGAAAGAGGTTGAACAAATGAAGGTAACTCTTTTTGCAACTTGTTTGGTCGACATGTTCCAGAGCAATGCGGGAAAAGCCACAGTGGAACTGCTGGAGAAGCTCGGATGTGAAATCGACTTTCCTGAATCTCAGGTTTGCTGCGGTCAGCCAGCCTATAACAGTGGGTATGTTAAAGAAGCAAAAGAAGCAATGAAATCGATGATCGATACATTTATAGATGCAGAGTATGTTGTATCCCCCTCCGGATCATGCATCACAATGTTCCATGAATATCCACATGTATTCAAGGAAGATCCTGTTTGGGAGCCAAAGGCGAAGAAGCTTGCGGCTAAATCCTTTGAATTAACTCAGTTTATTGTCGATGTCTTAAAGATTGAAGATGTAGGTGCCCGTTTTGAAGGCAAGGTCACATACCATACATCCTGCCATATGACTAGATTGTTAGGTGTCAAAAAGGCACCTATGATTCTATTAAGCAATGTAAAGGGCCTAGAGTTCACTGAGCTACCTGGCAAGGAGCAATGCTGCGGCTTTGGAGGGACCTTCTCTGTCAAGATGGCGCAGATTTCTGAGCAGATGGTTGATGAAAAGGTTATGCATGTTGAAGAAACAGGAGCACAGTATTTAATTGGAGCGGACGCTGGCTGCCTTATGAACATCGGCGGACGAATTGAAAGGCAAGGAAAGCCTATTAAAGTTCTCCATATTGCAGAAGTGTTAAACAGCCGATAATCACTCTACCATAATAAAAAACTATTTTTCCTGATGAAAAAGGAGGGAATATTCCGCATGGCAATGAAGATTGGAACTGATAACTTTAAAGAACGTGTCGACAATGGCATAAATGATTCTTTCATGCGCGGCGCGGTTGCCGGTGCCCAGAACAGCATGGGCGTCCGCAGGCAAAACGCGGCAGAGGAACTGGGAAATTGGGAAGAATGGCGCAGCCATGGTGAAGAAATCCGCCAGCACGTCCTTGAAAATTTGGACTATTATCTGGAGCAGCTTAGTGAAAATGTAGCCAAACGCGGAGGGCATGTATTCTTTGCCCAAACTGCAGAGCAGGCGAATGAATATATAAAAGGCGTAGTTGCCAAAAAGAATGCCAAAAAAGTCGTTAAAGCCAAATCCATGGTTACAGAAGAAATCAGCCTTAACGCAACGCTTGAAGAGGCTGGCTGCACTGTCGTTGAAACGGACCTCGGGGAATACATCCTCCAGGTGGACGATCATGATCCGCCGTCACACATTGTTGTTCCAGCCTTGCATAAAAACAAGGAGCAGATCAGGGACGTTTTTACAAAGAAGCTGGGCTATCAAAAAACGGAGAAGCCCGAAGAGTTAGCCTGGCATGCACGTGAAATGCTGCGCCAGGAATATTTGACAGCAGACATCGGCATCACAGGCTGTAATTTCGCGGTTGCTGAAACAGGATCCTTCAGCCTTGTGACGAACGAAGGAAACGCCGATTTGGTTACCTCCCTCCCAAAAACCCAAATCACGGTAATGGGAATGGAGCGTCTTGTACCAACATTTGAAGAGATGGAAGTCCTCGTCAGCCTGCTGACAAGAAGTGCAGTCGGCCAGAAGCTTACAAGCTATATCACTGTCCTGACAGGTCCGCGTGAAGAGCATGACGTTGATGGACCAGAAGAATTCCATCTTGTGATCGTTGATAATGGCAGATCAAAAATCCTTGGCGGTGAATTCCAGTCTGTGCTTCAATGTATCCGTTGTGCAGCATGTATCAATGTTTGCCCTGTCTATCGACATGTAGGCGGCCACTCATATGGATCTATTTATTCAGGACCAATTGGTGCCGTATTGTCACCATTGCTTGGCGGATACGACGAATACAAGGAGCTTCCATATGCTTCTACCCTTTGTGGAGCTTGTACAGATGTATGCCCTGTAAAAATACCGCTGCATGAGCTTTTGCATAAACATCGACAGGTTATAGTTGAACAGGAAGGCAAAGCGCCAATTTCCGAAAAGCTCGCCATGAAGGCATTTGGTCTCGGAGCTGCTTCGCCAATGCTTTACAAGCTCGGATCCAAGGTTGCTCCTGCAGCCATGAACCCGTTCACTGTCGGTGATAAAATCTCAAAAGGGCCTGGCCCGCTAAAAGCATGGACAGAAATTAGGGAGTTCCCTGCTCCTAATAAAGAAAGATTCAGAGACTGGTTCAAAAACCGGGAAAAAGGAGGCAAAGAATCATGACAGGAACAATCCAAAACCGTGAAGCCTTTCTAGAGCAGATTGCAAGTTCACTTGGAAGAGGCCGATTATCGAGCGGCGTTAAAGTACCTGCCTGGAAACATCGCCCCCAGGACCAGGTTTTAAACGGAGCCACTCCTGATGAATTGATTGAGGTCCTAAAAACTCAATGCCTTAAAATTCATACAAGCCTTGTCATGACTGATTCGAAGAATTTGCCTGAAACATTGAATGAGGTTGTGTCAAACTATGGAGGCGGCCCAGTCGTTTCCTGGAAGGATGACCGTTTTTCAAAATGGGGACTTGATTCTCTTATGAAAGATGAATGGCCTTCTAAAAATATTGAAGTTTATGAGTGGGATCATAGGAACGGAGAGGAAAATATCCGCCAGGCGGAAAAAGCGAATGTGGGCATCACAATCAGTGAAATGACGCTCGCCGAATCAGGCACGGTTGTGTTATTCAGTGATAAAGACAAAGGCCGGACAGTCAGCTTCCTTCCAGCCACATATATTGCGCTTATTCCTAAGAGCACCATCGTCCCAAGGATTACACAGGCAGCGCGCAAATTGCGCGAATTGCACCACTCTGGCAAACAGGTAGCATCATGCATTAACTTTATTACCGGACCAAGCAATTCAGCTGACATTGAGCTGAACCTGGTTGTCGGCGTGCATGGACCAGTGAAAGCAACCTATATCGTGATTGATGACCTGTAAGATATTACAAACGATTTAAAGGCTTAAAAATTTTACTAATGAAGGCATGAATGACACTTAAAACACTACATTGATGCCCTTTATAAAACTTTTACCATAACCAACCCTGTTATAAAATATGAGCCGGCTTCCTTCAATGGATGCCGGCTCATTTTATTATTGAATCGTATAGCCGCCGTCAATGACTGCAGCCTGCCCCGTAATTCCTTTGGCTGCATCGCTCGCAAGGAACAGGACATAATGAGCAATTTCCTCGACAGCCAGAAGCCGTTTTTGCGGAACGAGAGGAAAGATGACTTCCTCAAGAACCTTTTCAAGCGGGACATTGCGGGTCGTTGCAAGGTCTGATAACTGATTGCGCACAAGAGGTGTATCCACATATCCTGGACATACCGCATTTACAGTAATGCCGTGCTGGGCCGTTTCCAGTGCTGCAACCTTCGTCAGCCCGATGACCCCATGCTTGGCACTATTATATGCTGCTTTGCCTGCAAAGCCGACGAGACCATTGATCGAAGCCATATTGATGACGCGGCCAAAGCCCTGTTTTTTCATCACAGGCAAAGCATATTTCAATCCTACAAAAGGTGCAGTAAGCATGACTTTTATCAACAATTCGAATTTTTCCGTCGGGAAGTCCTCGATCATCGACACATACTGCAATCCAGCATTATTGATGAGGACATCGACCTGCCCATACTGCTCAACGCATTTCGCAACAGCCTGTGCGATTTCTTCCTCTTTTGTAACATCACATTTCAATCCTGCAGCCTCAAATCCAAGCTCTCGCAGGCTGGCTGCTGCATTCTCGACGGCATCAGCCTGCAAATCTGTAAGGAAAACCTTCCCTCCATGTTCAGCAAAGCTTTTGCCAATCTCATAACCGATTCCCTGAGCGGCACCGGTTATGAGCACTACTTTATCTTTTACCATCATGAAACTCCTTTCCTTTAGGCTAGGTAAAAATCAACTATATTAAATCCCCACACCAAACGAGAATAGAATAATAGCCAGCACGACACCAAGCGCTGGAACAATAACTGTTACTGCACCGACAGCATTATAAGCGTCCTGATGTGATTCACCGCAAATCGCCCTTACTGTTGTTACTACGTAGCCGTTATGTGGAAGTGAATCAAGCGCACCAGAAGAAATTGCGGCAACCCTGTGAAGCGCCTCTGGATTTACACCCATATCCATATAGTGTGGTGCCAGGAGCGGAAGCGCAATTGCCTGGCCGCCGGAAGCAGAGCCAGTCATCCCCGCAATCACAGAAACTGCAATTGCAGCACCGATTAATGGACTTCCCGGAATATTTGTCATCGCATCAACAGCTGCCTGGAACGCCGGCACTGCTTTGGCAACGCCGCCGAATCCTACAACAGCAGCTGTATTACCAATTGCGATCAAGGCACCCAGAGTTCCTTCGGAAATCGCCTCCCAGAAGTTTTTGAAGTATTTTCGGTTTAACACATAGGTAGTGATTACCCCTCCGAGAAGTGCAATGATCAAGGCAGACTGCTTTAATGAATCATGGAATACAAATGCGATAACGAGAACGACTAGCAATGGAATGAGACCCATCCATGGATTAGGCAATGTGCGTTTTTCATTGACAGGATCAGATTCTCTCGAAACAAATCTTTCTCCTTTAGCAACAGCTTTCGTGATCATTCGTTTCAGCCACCAATAACCGAAAACCATCATGAAGACAGCGACAATTAAGCTGACCTCCCAGCCTGCATATGGAGTTGTGTTCAAGAATTCAATCGGAATCCAGTTTTGGATTTCTGGAGAACCTGCAGAAGTCATCGTAAAGGTAACAGAACCGAATGCGAGTGCAGCAGGGATAAAACGTCTTGGAAGATCGGCCTGCTTGAACAAGCTCAGCGCCATTGGATAGACTGAAAATGCAACGACGAACAAACTTACACCGCCATACGTCAAAACTGCACAGGCGATAACGATTGCGAGGACTGCATATTTCATGCCGAACTTTCCGACAATATACTCGGACACGCTGTCAGCTGCGCCGCTATCCTCCATAACCTTTCCGAATATCGCTCCGAGCAAGAACATCAGATACCATGCAGTAACAAATCCAGAGAAACCTGTCATATAGTTCCCGACAAAATTGGCTGCGCCTTCTTCGGCCAGCTGCGGAAATAACGGCATTCCGCTAAACAATGCTACAAATAAAGCAGAGATTGGACCGACAATAAGTAAGTTCATTCCCCTCATCGTCAGAAAAATTAATAATGCCAATCCGCCAATCAAACCAATCATACTTAGCATTCCTTTTCCCCCTTGTTCATTTAGTAATCTTAAATAAGATAGCCAGCAGCTGTTCCCACCTCATTTCACAAAATAATGTCAACGCTTACATAAAACCTCATGACGAGAAACAATGAAATAAAATTGCTGATAAACAATATTGCAACTTTCGTGCCAACTTTATTTAACAGTCGGATTCAACGTTTATTCTAAATTTTCAGTTATTTAAATCCGGATTTTCGGATTCTATTATCATTTCTTCCATTTAACTTAGTAGAATTTCTTTACAAAAACCTGTCCCGTTTCAATTGGTTTATTACCTTTCTTACAGTGAAAACCTTCAAATAATTTAATAGAAAAATAAAAATCCGAAAACCCGGACACCAATCCGGATTTTCGGACTATAATAAGCCGAATTTATTTAGTTTTTCATACAACGTTGACCTGCTGACACCGAGTTCTTTCGCCACAAGAGCTTTATCATTATTATTCCGGTCCAGGCTTTGCTGCAGGACCCATTTTTCCGTTTCCTCAAGAATATCCTTCAGCTTCTTGTTATTAAATCGGTAGAAAACGTTCTTTGTTTGCAGATAATCTGGTAAGGATTCAACTGTGACACGCTCTCCTAATGTCAGATGGACCGCAGCTTCGATCACATTTTCAAGCTCTCTTATATTCCCCGGCCAGCTATAAGATTTAAGAACGGTCATTACCTCATGATCAATCCCTGCGATTCGCTTGCCTAAACGGTTTGTGACTTTCTCGATAAAATGCCTGATCAGCAAGCTCAAGTCTTCTGCTCTTTCTCTTAGCGAAGGCACACTGAAAGGAACGACATTGATCCGATAAAATAAATCTTCCCTGAAGCGCTTCTCTTCTATCATATTTTCCAATGGCCTGTTCGTTGCCGCAATGATCCGCACATCAACTGATACAGATTTCGTTGAACCAATGGGCTCTATTTCACCGTCCTGCAGTGCTCTCAAAAGCTTTACCTGCATGCTAAGCGGCATATCTCCGATTTCGTCGAGGAACAAAGTCCCCCCGTCAGCGAGCTGAAATTTCCCCTTTTTTCCACCTTTTTTTGCCCCTGTAAAAGCACCTTCCTCATAACCAAAAAGCTCTGATTCAAGCAAATTTTCTGGAATCGCACCGCAATTCACTTTAATAAAAGGCTTTTGGCTCCTGCTGCTCAGCTGATGGATGCTGTGCGCAAATAATTCCTTACCTGTACCGCTTTCTCCCCTAATCAGGACGGAAATATCGCTATTGGACACCAGCTTCACTTTTTCTTTTAAACTTAAAATCTGCTTGGATTCCCCTAAAATATCATCGAGTGAATATTTTACCCCGGAATCAATTTTCTGAATGTACGGCTGCATTCGTGTCAGAAGGCTTTTTACATGGCTGTCCATCTTCATCCATTCCTGAGTGTCCCTGAAAAATACAGTACCAAACGCAGCAATGACTTCTCCGTTCTTAATGATGGGAACCCGGTTGGCGATCATGTAATTACCTTTAATATATTGAAGGTCCGCTAATTCTTCCTGGCCAGTTTCAGCGACGATATGCATCCTTGTATTCTCGATTACCTCCGTCACATGCCTGCCAATCGTTTCTTCCCGGTTAACCTCAAGGAATTCACAATAATTATGATTAATATAAATAATCCTGCCTTCTCTGTCGACAACGACGAGCCATTCGAAGGCATTCTCAACAATTGTTTCTATAATGTCAGCTGGAATATGTAAAAGCTTTGCATTCATCATTCGTCACCTGTTTTTTTCTTTCATTTTATCATACTTTTCTGATAACTAAGGTTTTTGATAAGATCAACCGGGCTAGTAACGTCCATGATGAATTGCTTTAATCTTTACTTAAATAATATAGAAGTTTCCAATCGTTCATAAAATCGCAATATCTAACCCCCTTTTCTGTGACTTATATCACTCAGAAATAACTAAGAATTTCTTAAAATATCCTTAAGTTCATTAAAAGGGGGAAATACCATGTTTGTAGCTTGGTTGATTACGATCAGTGTATTTTTAATTTGTCTTTATGCAACAATAGCCATTATTGATGGCGTAAAAGAAAAAGATCATGACCGGTTGGCTCCATGCCTACAATCACTTGTTCCATCTCTTGATCCTTTTTAAGTTGAAGGATCCAGTCGAGAAAAAGTTGAAATCCTTGCTTGGTATTATCAAAAAAGCAAGGTGATCCAAACTCCATACCTCTATAGTCCTGCGCGCGTGCGACATGTTTGAACTTCGCAATATCAACACCTATAATTAAAGTCTGAGAAGTAATTTGAGCAATTTTATCATTTTGGTTATAATTCATTACACGGCCTCCTGGTATATGAGTTTTGTCCTTTTCGCTGGCCAGCTTCAGGACTCTCTCATTCTACCAAGAGGCTATTTTTTTATACAAACTCCATTTTCTTTCATTACAGGAATGCTGCTCCGTATGTTTCATAATGAATTCAATAAAAAAGGTGCATAATCCTTCCTGGATCAAGCACCCATTCGGTAAGCCTGTTTTGATCAGCCTTAAGTAAAAAGTGTATAGGGCTGCCTATACACTTTTTTACATTTAAGACGTAATGAGAGACAGAATGTATCACTTAGCTATCCCATTACAAAACAGCTCTCCTTGATTCTAGATTATCCAAACCAAAGTGCATATGAAGGACCCTGGCAGCCTTTTCAACATCACACTTATCCACAAGCGCACTTAATCCAACCGAGGATTCCCATATGGATTCCTTCGCAATATGGTAGTCATGAAAAACGCTGGTAACGTTCTTTTTTACCTCTTGTGTTGAGTTAATGCGCCCTATCACGGACACCTTTGATAGATCTTCTCTCTCTTCTATATAAGAATAGGCTTGATTATATTGTCCAACGATTCTCTTTACTTCTGGAAAATCCTCATCTTTTACTATGAGGATAAGGTTGTCCTTGAATTTAATTATTTCTGTCTCAACATAATGCGAATCGAGATCATAAAGAATCAGTGATTCTCCACCCTGACAGCCACAGATGGTCATGACAGAAATGTGTTTCTGGTAGGCTATCCCAAGAATAGGGTCATTTCTCTGTGTTCTTTCACTAATGACTGTCCCCAGTCCCTCAATCAAACTCGAACAAACCACAAGTGGCACATGATGTTCCTTCGCATGTTTAATCGCTCTCGGATGCAGGACACCAGCTCCCATGGCAGCTAAACACAGCATCTGATCATAGGAGAGGGTGTCAATTTTTGCTGCCTGGGGAACGATTCGTGGATCCGAAGTATACACCCCATCTACATCCGTATAAATATCACACCTATCCGCTTTTAAAGCAGCAGCAAGAGCAGCTGCGGTCGTATCTGATCCGCCCCTGCCTAATGTAGTCACTTCTCCTTTATCCGTGATTCCTTGAAAACCGGCTACCACGACAATTCGTCCTTTTGATAACTCCGATTTTATCCGACCGGTATCAATGAAGGTAATCCTGGCATTCCCAAATACCCCATTTGTTTGGATGCCCGCCTGTCTGCCTGTGAGGGATACGGCTTCCAGCCCCGTATGCTGCAGAGCCATTGTCAAAAGGGAGATCGTCACCTGCTCACCTGTACTTAAGAGCATATCCATTTCTCTCTTACTTGGCATTGCAGAGAGTTCCCCTGCCAACCTTACGAGTGTATCTGTCGTTTTATTCATTGCTGATACTACTACGACAACATCATGACCTTTTTCTCTTTCCTTCTTGACATGAAAGACCATACGCTTGATTCGATCTGTTGTTCCAACAGAGGTTCCACCAAATTTTTGAACAATCATACCCAATGATACCCCTACTTTCTATCAGACCATATTTATTAATGATTACTTTTAAGAAACTGCAGCTTCAGTCTTCACTTCATTTTCCAAAGGGATTTCATTCAGAATAGGCACAGCCTGAATATAATCATGCGTTCGAAGAAGCGATTCAAGTGTTTCTTTCCTGCCTTCTACAAATACGTACAAGTAATCGCCAAGCTGAATATGATCCTTCAAAGTGAACGACGGAATCCAGTTATGATACTCATCATCTTCATGGATTCTTAGAACCCATTGGTGGGTACTATCAACAGGAATCTCCCCGGTCCCCGCTATGCTTTCGGCAGAGGCAGTGTACTTCCTCTCGATCAACGACAGAAAATCCTCTACCATGGCGCTGCCTGTAGGCAATTTTCCAGCTCCTGGACCAAGCAAGGTTATCCTTCCTACAAGACTCCCCTTTAAAGATATGGCATTTTCTACATCCTCCACACCGTAAAAAGGATGGGTATCATGAACAAGAATGGGCTCAACTTCACCTTTGATATGATCGACTGAATCCCGCCGGAGAGAACCTGCGTGCTTGAAGCGCAATCGAAAGGATTCAGCTGCTTGAAGCCACTCTGCAGTCAGGTGCGATATTCCTTTACGTTTAACATTTTTCCAATCAGGCTGTTTGCCAAAGGCTGTTTGACTTAAAATTAGCAATTTATAGAACGCATCATGGCCTTCGATATCATTTGTCGGATCGGCTTCAGCGTACCCTTTATCCTGAGCAATCTGTAATGCTGTATCAAAGGCAAGACCTCTTTTTCTCATTTGAGATAGGATGAAGTTGGACGTCCCATTCAAAATCCCTTGAATTTGTCTGATTTCATTCACCTTCAGAAGCTGTCTGATACTGCCGATCACCGGTATTCCTCCGGCTGTCGTGGCTTCAAACCCGACCGATACCCCGTTCCTTTTCGCTTTTTCCAATAGCCCCGGACCATATTTGGCAAACATAGCTTTATTGGCCGTGACGATATGAACTCCCTTCTCAATGGCTTCGGTTAAATACGTATAGGTTGGCTCCTCTCCCACGATCGCTTCAAAAATCACGTGCAGGTCCGGGATATTCAGGATATCTTGGAAATCTGTTGTGACGGTGATGGATGGTTCAATGTTCCTCTCTTTAGTGGGATCTTTTATAAGAATTGCCCTTACTTTTACCTCTTTCCCTAGTACTTCCTTCAATCTGTCCTGATGAGTATCGATTGCTTCACAGACTCCTTGCCCTACCGTTCCGAACCCCAGTATTGCCACATTAATCGTTGACATCATTCAGCCTCCTTTTATCGACCTTCCACTTTAAGCGTAGGAATAATTCATCTTAGTTGAAGATTCACTTGAGAGAGATAAGCGGAAAAGAAAGAGGTATACAGAAAAGCCCTCTTCTTTTTAAGAAGAGGGCTAAATAATCATGCTCCTCCCCTTATCTTCCAGATTCGTATGGAATCTGTAGGAATTGGCACCTTTACAGTCTAATCCTGCAGGTTGCCGGGCTTCATCGGGCCTATCCCTCCGCCGCTCTTGATAAGAGATCTGATTTTTGGTTTTGGTATTACTTGCTAATTGAGTATGAACAAGATTATAAAGAGGATTCATTCCATCGTCAATACTATTTTTAGTATTTTAAAAATTTTCTTTCTAAAGGTATAAATAACATAATTCCTATTCTTTAACAAAAAAGCGTTATCCTTCCTGGATCCACAACCCGTTATAAACAAAATAATAAAATGATTTTTATAGTAAAATATTTGTATTTACAAAAGGAGCCTCATACTTATGAATATTTTAGTTTTTGGTGCAACTGGACGAGTTGGCAGTCAAATCGTTACTTATGCCCTTCATGACGGACATCATGTTACTGTATTAGTTCGCACTCCAGAGAAAATTCAAATATATAATGAACAGTTAACCATTATTCAAGGGAATGTTTTAAATAAAGATGATATAGTACGTGCAATGCATGGGACTGATGTAGTAATTAGTGCACTAAATACTGATGGCACAAAGACTCTATCAGAAAGTATGCAACTTATTATCGAAGCAATGGAAAACGAAGGTATAAAAAGAATAATAACTGTAGGGACTGCGGGTATTCTGCAAAGTAGAATCGCTCCAAATTCTCTGCGTTATCAATCAAGTGAATCAAAGCAGAAGTCAACTCGTGCAGCGAAAGAACATCATAAAGTTTATGATATGCTCAAACAATCAAACCTGGAATGGACGATTGTCTGCCCTACTTACTTGCCGAATGGAGAAAGGATAGGCAAATATCGAATAAACCAAGACTTTTTGCCAGAGGGTGGAGCTGAAATATCAGTACCGGATACAGCAGAGTTTACTTTTAAACAAATAAAAGCAAGCGATCATATAAAATCTCGTGTAGGCATCGCATATTAATAATTCTTATACTATAAATAATTAATTCAAAAGGAAGCAATTTTTTGCTTCCTTCACCTTTAATAAATTATTTTTAACATGTGAATTCCCAACACTAGACATGTGCTTTAGGACCAATCAACGCCAGCCCAAGAGGATTGCAATTTTCGCAACAGAACAATTTGGCCGAGATGGTACGTATCGTGCATCATGATATGGCTGAGTAAACGCTCAATAGAGTACCTGTTAGCTGCATACGGAGCTTTTAACCTTTCATCGTCCAGGCCCGCAATGACCGTTTTTAATTTATTCATGACATCATTAAGGTGCTGCACTGTCTGGGCCCACCCAATGTCGTCTTCTGGATCCCCCGGATTTCCAAAGGTTTCTTCATTGTCTTCTGCCTTCTGCGGATTATTTGTGCCCTTAATTCGGTGGATTACATCTTCATTCCAAAATATCAGGTGGTTGACAATCTGCCAAATCGAATTGCTGCCTCCCGAACTTGTCCAAGCTGCCTCAGATGCGGTGACTCCATGCAGCGCCTGATCCATGGATGCAAACCATTCATTCTTATGGCAATGCATGTCGAGTTGTTCTAAAAACATTTTGGTTACAACTTGCATACAACCACTCCCTCACTGTTAGTAATCTTTCAAAGATAAAAGACAAGAAATATCTGACAGGGTAGTCCGAAAATAACGTGCGACGATGAACAATAATCCTCAATCCTTTTTAGAAAAAGCCATTCCTTCGCATAACATTACCTTCATTTTATGCTCCATTCTTTTATTTTGAGAATACACAAAAACCATAATCACTATGACTTATTCAGCTCATACAGCTTTTATACCTTTATAATGGCAAATAAAGTATCCTAGGGCAGACCTTTTTAAGTGTCTTCTAAACGAAAACTTTGTTTTTTAAGGAATTCTCTGTTAGTCATTGTTCGTTTCATTTTTATCACATAATGATTTTAACGTTAATGAAAAAAAGGCGGTTAATCCATCTGGATCAACTCACCTTATTGCTTATTATCTTTAAGTATAAAACTATATGTATGTCCCAAAATCCACAACAACCCAAAATGATGATGCTGATTTAAAACGTAAATAGTAGTTAATCTCTACTTACATTATACAACGGTGTATAAATAATTTATAGACTACTCTTTCTGTAATTCCAATAATATACTGATATACACAAATCAAAAGGGGGTAACAGTATGACTGACAAAAAAGATGTCTTAGATAAAGGTCCTTTTTTTCATGGTACTAAAGCAGCATTAAAAATTGGAGATTTATTAGAACCTCAACACTTATCAAATTACCAAGATAAAAAATCTAACTATATTTACTTTACTGCAACATTGGATGCTGCTAAGTGGGGTGCTGAATTAGCAACATCTACATCAAAAGAAAGAATTTATATTGTAGAACCATTAGGTGATTATGAAAATGATCCCAACTTAACTGACAAAAGATTTCCTGGCAACCCAACTCGTTCTTATAGGTCTAAATCTCCTTTGAAGATTGTAGCAGAATTAAGTTCATGGGAAAGACATTCCGATGAAGAAATAAATCATATGCTTACATCCTTGAAAAAGTTACGTGAACAAGGGAAAGCTGTAATATACGATTAATCCTTAAAATTTATATGGCAATGCCTTAAGAGAACCGATTCGATTGCTTTGCTAATTGGTTTTTGTCTTCGGCTTTTGCACACAAAGGCATGCAAAAGCCGGGGCTTGATTGGTGAACTAAACCACCAAACCCACGAAGCAATATACTTTCCTGGATTTTCGCCAGTAATACTTTAGGGCACTTTCTTTATATTATTAGCTCATGGACTACGCCACTTAAATACATAAATAAGCCTATTAAAGCCAAACAAAAACCGATAATAAAAGGCCATGGATTATCTTCTTTTTCTCTATCAAAAGTTCCATAAGTTAAAAAACAAAGGATGATTGTGATAATGGGAAAAGCAACATAAATTGGTCCAAAGGCAAAAGATATCCCACCTATAAACAATGTTAAGGTACCGAAAGGGTTTTGTCCCTTGATCCGATTTATATATTCCATATCTGCTTCTGAAATCCCCTCTTTATCTTCACAATATAATCTCACTTTAAGTTTTGTAAATCCAAAGAAATCACTTACTTTATTAAAGAATTTCATAAGCCCCCCTAAAACCCTGTCATTCGATTTCAACTCCTGCACCCGATAAATAAAGGTAACGCGAGAGAATTATTTACACATTTATATTAGTTAATCCAAATCTTGTATTGAAGAATTGTGGTAATAGTAAAATGATGATCTGAAAAAGATATACAAACTTCATGTAATGTTTTCGATACCAATTATTTTGAATAAAAGGAGTCCATTCTGACAAATCCATACTTATCTGGGGTAAGGGTCGAAACCATATTATCATAGGCATTCACCTCCTATATATGGTTGGGATTCTTTTAGCTACCCACATTAATCATTCCACATAAAAAAATTACTCTGGACTACATGTTTGTAATTTAGCCTTTAGATGCATGATTCCCATCTTCTGTTTTAGCAAGTAAAACTTTCACTCTTCTTTCGAGGTGTAAATAAGTGTGCCTTCTTTCAAAGAATTTGAAAGAAAGTCTTCTTTAAATCAAGTTTCTTCTGGTGGAATGTTCTTCTCAATTCCCCAATTTCCTTGTCTATTGTATAATCTGAACTTTGGCCACCTATAGCATCATAGTAATCTCCATTAATCATCATTGTTGAAGCATATGAACTAGAAGCAGGGTTGGAAGAACAACCTGATAATAATATCAACGATAATGCTCCAATTAAAATGTACTTCATCATTTTTGCTCCCTTTGTTAAATAAACCTGCCTATTTAGCATATTAAGGATTTGGAATAAAGCTCCCTTTTCTTAAATCAATCTAATTCTTGAAAATAATCACTTTACTTCTATTGCAAATACGTAACTAGCATCTCCATTAGATAC
Organism: Bacillus sp. JJ1122; assembly: GCF_036964885.1. Lineage (NCBI taxonomy): Bacteria > Bacillati > Bacillota > Bacilli > Caryophanales > Bacillaceae > Bacillus > Bacillus sp. JJ1122. The sequence continues at coordinate 330,622 of NZ_JBALQL010000014.1, forward strand.
GTTCTCTTTCTTTTCATCCATCCACCGTGCTCCATACGAATAATAATAAGTCCCTTTTTGTGTAGGTGCTGAAAAATGATTGTTACTTACTTTAACTTCTGTTTCTTCATTGTTGCTTATATGCAGAACATGAATTTTATTTGGTTTTGGTTCATATTCCATAATTAAAGTTATACTTTCACCAGGATTCACTTCAATTGGTTCACTACCTTCCAATAGCTCAACTGGACCCGTTTTATCCACACATTTGGCTTGACCTGCCGACGACCAACAATAAGTTCCAAGTATGGTTTCGTATCTTTCGTTAGCTACCTCTATAAAGGCTTTAGGCGGAATAAGCTTTTCTTCTGTCGAATCACTATTTGCACACCCAGATATGATTAACCCAATGAGAGCTATGGTTAAGAAGCTTTTCTTCATGATTATCTCCTCCTATCCTGTTCCAATTTCCGAGTAGGGATCTGTCTATCTATTTAGACGATGTTTGTTATGTATTGTTGCATTCAATTTCTTTAGTATTTTTGTTGACTTAAACCACGGTTTGAGTCGTATCATAAACCTGTTGGCTGAAAAAAGTTAAATATGGATGTCTCATGGTTTAAAATTTACGCATATGCATTTTGTGGTATATAGGAATATATTGCTTGGGTAGCAGAAAGAGACAATATGATTGAACTTCGATCTTTGTTGATGATTGATCTGAAAATTACGCGTTATGAAAATCGTACTTCTTAGAAGATAAGAGAAGATAAAAATTCGAAAAGAGGAACTCAAATGAAACTTTCAGGGAATACAATACTCATTACAGGCGGCAGTGCTGGAATAGGATTAGCTTTCGCAGAGCGCTTTTTAAAAGCTGGAAATACAGTCATCGTTACTGGACGACGTGAAAATGTCCTTCAAAATGCAAAAGAAAAATTTCCAGATCTTATTACCCGTGTAAGTGATTTGAGTACCGAATCTGAGCGTGTATCATTATTTGATTGGGTAACAGAGACCTATCCTGAAGTGAATGTGTTAGTGAACAACGCAGGGATTCAACAACGCTATAATTTGTTGAAAGCAGATGCGAAGAAGAATTGGGATTATTTCAATAAAGAAATCACAACCAATATAGAAGCACCATTCCATCTTTCTATGCTGTTCGCTCCGTTTTTTGCTAAAAAAGAAGAGGCGACAATCATTAATGTCACATCTGGTTTAGCTTTTACTCCGTTTGCCATTGCTCCAATTTATTCAGCAACAAAAGCCGCACTTCATTCATTTACCGTGAGTTTGCGTCACCAACTTTCTGAATCATCTGTAGAGGTAATTGAAGTTGCTCCTCCTGCAGTGAATACAGACTTAGGCGGAGCAGGACTGCATACTCATGGCGAACCGCTAGATGCATTCGCAGATGGGATTTTCAAAGGTTTGGCAGAGGGTAAACAAGAAATTGGATATGGCAGTTCAGTGGAAAGATTACGCATGTCACGAGATCAAGTAGATGAGCACGTAGCAAATTTGTACAATGCAATGAAAAATACAATTGAATGATGATCTTCACTTTATGTTGGAAAACGAAAAGTCAAAACTCGCTCATCTAAGGCGAGTTTTCTTTTTATTAGCTATTTCTTTTTGAATGCTGATTCAATTGCTCATAAGTTCAACAAAAAAGTGCGGCAATCCTTCCTTGAATCATCGTACCCCGTCAATAAAACAGAATGTTACTTGCTATTATCTTTATCTTAATCAATGCTTTCTCCCCATTTTAGACCAGACTGACCCATAATCGCTATTTGGCAGCCATTCTCTAAACATATATTGATAAGCAAAGTTAAGCTTATCGTGTTTATCATAAAAAGAATAAAGAACGTATTGTCCGCCATCCAACTTCCACTTCCTAAATTCCATATCTTCATGTTTTTCTTTTTTTATATCCCCTTTCCCTCAATTTGTACTTTGCGATTCTAGCTTAAAAACACGTTATCTCTAACCTGTTATTACCTTTGTTTGGACTGAACTACATAACGCATCATTAGATAGTAAATCTGTTAATTTTTTTAAATATAAATAATGTTTATCACTTCGTAAGGATTCAGGTATGGCTCCACCACTATGAATCATTTCTAATAACGGAGACGTAAGCAGCACTTCAACCTTCAGTAAGCCCGATTCTTCAGAGTTTATTTTGAAACCTGCGAATACATCTTGTTTTATGTCTTTTACTGTTTGAATTAAGTTTTGCAGGTTGGAACCAGTAAGTGTTAATTCAATTAAAGGAAAACACTTTTCCATAGGATTCTCCACTAATTTTCTATTCCGATAATCATAAACAAAATAGAAATTCCTAACATATTTTTCCAGTTTTTGCAGCTCATTAATTAGTAAGTAAAATTGGTCAGTAAGTCCCGCAGTTAATTGTGACTCTTCTATACCTAAAAATAAGGTGAGATTTTCTGGGGCAGAAATTGATATCGTAGTTATTAAGTTATTTGAAAAATTAGAGGAGAATTCCATTAATTCAGTTAGCTGAGGATTTGATAAAACACCCTTATAGATCCCTATCAGGTATTGATTCATATTCACACTCCTTTTTAGATTAAATACGATGAATAAATGGAAATTCCTTCCTTTTTTCCAGCAAGTTTGTTGAATAGGGTTTTAGAAAAGTATTAATACCCCTGTCTTCTTTACAATACTTATCTAAAAAAAGCAGCCAATTCAGTTAAGAATATGACTGCTAATTCGTATGCTATTTATTTTTTAAAAACAGTTCTTTATTATTGAGGTGCTTTTTTACATCAACTGCATGGTGGTAATACATGTAGCATCATTTTCGTAGGTAGAGATTTCTGATTCCACCTGTTTGCCATTGTGCTCGATCGTTACCTGATACTTCTGGTCACGCGGCAGCCATAGATCGATAAAACCATTAGGTTGAGACTTCAATGTTTCGTCAACGATCACTTTGCCGTCCATGTCTTCAATATATACATCAAACTCTTCTTCAACCATTTCACCTTGACAACCTGTCAAGCTATGATTAGTTCAAGGGTGGGTTTGATTTTCATATGGTGCGATTGAGACGAAGAAGTCCTCTTCAGAGAAGTCATAGACCTGCTTGTCTCCCTCACTGTCAGCTATGACCAGTTCGTGTGAGGTGATGGAAGCATTGTCGCTGTTAACCTTGCCCGCACTGAGATCACTCACCAATTCCTTTATGTTTTGCTGCTGTTTTTCTGTTTTTGCAGATTCTTTTCCGCCATTACAGCCAGATAGCAAACCGGCAGCTAAAAAGGCAACTGTAAGAAGTTTAACTTTCAACCCATTCACCCCCTGTCTTTCAAATGATGATTATATCACATTTACACAGTCTTATATTAGACGTAAAATATGCATTTTTTATCAAGAAAAAATGCATAAAATATGAACAGTAAAAAAGAAGCTGGCGAACTCGTTCCAGCTTCTTTCCTATTTTTTATGCACTTGCTGCCATATTCGGCGCTTCCTTTATTTTACGGTCATAAATCACCGTAGTAAAAATACCAATAAACATGAGGCCAATCAGCACAGCGAATAAAATCGGCATTCCATTCAGGTCGACAAGGATTCCGCCCATCAAAGGACCAATCATCCTTCCGCCGGTAGCAGTGCTGTTGACGATTCCCTGGTAAAAGCCTTCACGCCCTTTTGGCGCCAGCGTGTTTGCAATGGTCGGCACAGCCGGCCAGATCAGCATCTCGCCAATCGTCAGGATAACCATCCCTGCGATAAAGCCTGAAAATTGCTGAGCACCGGCCGCAACAGCATAAGAAACCATGAAGATGACCATACCGATGACAATTTGAAGCTTAAGCTTGTTTTGGAACGGCTTGATCAGTTTATTGATAACTGGCTGCCCCAATACAATCAGTGCACCGTTGATTGTCCAGAGGATGCTGTATTGATTCAACGTAATGTTAAGTTCCTGCGTATAGGCTGCAATCGTCGTCTGCCACTGCACATAGCCAACCCAGCAAAGCAGATATCCAATGGATAAGATCAATAACGCATACAGCTTCGTACGGCTTTTGACCGTGCCATTTTCCTGGAGAATGTTCGTTTGTTTGGTAGCGCGTGTATCGATGCTGCGATAGCCAAAAACAGCAATCATCAGGAAAATCACATACATAACAGCATTTGCCATGAAGATCAACTGGAATGAATAGGAGGCAACAAGTCCGCCTAATGCGGCACCAATAGCCACCCCGAGGTTCTGGGCAACATATATGGCGTTGAATGCTTTTCTCCCGCCCTCTTTCCATACGGATCCTGCCATAGCATACATGGCAGGGAAGACGATTCCCGAACCAAAGCCAACCAATGTCAAAAAGAATATATATTGTGGCCAACCCGGCCAAAAGGTAAGGCCGATCAAAGAAAGAATCGTGATACCAATTCCCAGCATAATGGACTTGTAGCCGCCAATTTTATCAAACAGGCTGCCGCCAAACAGATTACCGATTACACTGGCAGCGGAATTCAGCATTAAAACGATTCCGGCAACCGATAACGACTTGCCAAGATGGTCATGGATATAGATTGTATTTAAAGGCCATAAAAAAGAAGAGCCAGTAACATTGACTGCCATCCCGATAATTAAAAGCCAGAGGGCTCTAGGCATAAAAAACGCCCCTTTTCATGTTAAAAATTTCGAATACCAAAGTAATTTTAGTGGTTTTTATCTAGGGTTGCAATAGGTATTTTTACTAGGTTTTAAAGTGGGAATTTTCTATTTTTTCAGGTGGATAAATTGGAAAATATCGCTGATAATTTCCATGTTGCGGGATTTCGACAAAAAGTCGCGGAATAAGGTTGCATTTTTACGGAATGATGGCTCAGTCTTGCGGGAATTCGACAGAAAGTTGCGGGATCAAAGAATACCTTTTGTATTATAGGTAAGTAAACTGGAAAATCCTACTCAAATTTCCAGTTCTCTTGCGCAATTCCCTGAGGAGTTCGCGGTATTATTCGATTTATGAACGAAGGGTATTGTGCAAAAGCATTAATTTTCTTTTCCTGCTATGAATTTTGCAGGAATCTGCACAAAAAAACCTCACTTCTTTTATGAAGTGAGGGTGTTTCACATTTATGAAGATTGCCCTGGTTCTGGATGAAACTTTGACTTCACTGGCTGGCCGCCGCTTTGTTCATATTTCTTTTTCGATTCTTTTACCGGATCATGCTCCATTCCAAGTTCAAGATCCTGGTTGTTGATGCCATTCCGCGTCTTTTGTTCAGGATTATTTTGCTTTGAGCGTTTCTTCAAAGTTTTCCCCTCCTGTTTAATGATCAAGCAGAATCATATTGTTCTGTACATTTTGCAGCTGCAGCCGCATTCTGTGCAGCTGGTCCCGCTGCTGGGCGTTTGCACTGAAAGCAAGCTTGGCAAGATCATTATAAGCGTCTTCAAGAGCTTGCAGGGCATTCGTATAATCACCATCATTATAATGCTGCTGCATGCTGGCGCTTTTATACTGCTCCTGGGCTAAATTGATTGCATCCTCACATTGCTGAAGTAGCTGGTCAACCGATTGACGTGTAGCCAATATTAGACCCTCCTTTACTTGATGCTGAAGCAAAGTCTGCTTCTTCTTTATTTTGTTCACAATGCTTTTTCCTATCACGATTTTGGCGATGTTTAATGATTCCAATTATAAGGAAGCAGTAAAAACAGCAGAAAATCCTCTAGAGCCAGATGGCTTTGTAATCTTTTTGCAATTGGAATCACCCCTCCTAAGTGGTACAATTCCTTTATGAAATAATGGAACAGAAGCAATAAGGAGGTATCTGGCATGGCACAGACCAACCCTTTTCCATATGCTACAGATGATAAACGATACCATACATGGAACTATCATTTGCGCAATCATTTTGGACATAAAGTTTTTAAAGTCGCCCTTGATGGCGGTTTTGATTGTCCCAACCGTGACGGCACGGTTGCACACGGCGGATGTACTTTTTGCAGTGCATCTGGTTCTGGCGATTTTGCAGGTGACAGAGTCGAGGATCTCGGCACCCAATTCAGCAAAATAAAAGAAAAAATGCATACTAAATGGAAAGACGGCAAGTACATGGCGTATTTTCAGGCGTTCACGAATACACACGCACCGGTAGAAGTACTGCGGGAGAAGTACGAAACGGTTCTGCAGGAAGAAGGCGTTGTTAGCCTTTCGATTGCGACAAGGCCAGATTGCCTGCCCGATGATGTCGTTGAATATCTTGCCGAACTAAATGAACGCACTTATTTATGGGTTGAGCTTGGCCTTCAGACCGTCCATGAAAAAACAGCCAATCTAATCAACCGTGCACATGATTATGAGACATATAAAGAAGGGGTGGACAAGCTCCGCAAGCATGGCATCAGGATTTGCTCACACATCATCAATGGGCTTCCTATGGAAACACCTGAGATGATGATGGAAACTGCCCGTGAAGTCGCTAAACTGGACGTCCAGGGGATCAAAATCCACCTTCTCCATTTATTGAAGGGAACACCAATGGTAAAGCAATATGAAAAAGGATTGCTTGAGTTCCTTACTTTAGAGGAATATGTAAAGCTAGTCTGTGACCAGCTGGAGATCCTTCCCCCTGAAATGATTATCCATCGAATTACCGGAGATGGCCCTATCGAATTAATGGTCGGTCCGATGTGGAGCGTGAATAAATGGGAAGTGCTGAATTCAATTGATGCCGAAATGAAGCGACGTGACAGCTGGCAAGGAAAATTTTATGCAGGAAATAAAGTGGTGATCTCAGAATGAAGCTAGAACGCATTCTTCCATTCGCGAGGAATTTGCTGGAACTCGCTGTAAAACCAGGAGATATTGCGGTGGACGCAACAGTTGGGAACGGACATGACACGATTTTTTTAGCTAACCTGGTCGGACCAGCAGGCAGGATTTATGGCTTTGATATCCAGGATGAGGCTCTCTTGTCTTGCAAAACGAAACTTAGAGAACATGACATGCAGGATCGGGTTACTCTTTTTCATACAGGCCATGAACAGATAATGGATAGCATCCCTCCATTGCATTTCGGAAAAATAACCGGAGCCATTTTTAACCTTGGTTATTTGCCTGGCGGGGATAAGAGCATTGTCACCGTACCGCAAACAACAATCGAAGCCATCGATCAGCTCCTGGAAATCATGGCACCAGAGGGCATCATCGTTATTGTTATTTATCATGGCCATCCAGAAGGAGCAGTCGAACGTGATTATCTTCTTCGTTATGTAAAATCTCTGGATCAAAATACAGCACATGTTCTGGAATACAGATTTTTGAACCAGAAAAACAATCCGCCATTTATTATTGCGATTGAAAAAAGGTAATCAAAAAGGGTTTTTCTCTTGATGAGAAACCCTTTTTTTATTGCAGAAATGTAAAATCATCATTTTTCGAAGGATTATATCCTGGTTAGATTAATTTTTTCTCACTTTGGTAGGCTTTTGATCACTGTTCAAAAATTTTATTCACGGTTGGAACAGATTTATTCCTGGTTGGGACAGATTTATTCACGGTTGGAACAATTTTATTACGGGTTGGGACATTTTATCTTCGGTTGAATCAGTTTTATCTCCGATTGAAGCAGTTTTATGTTGAAACAGTTTTAATACGAGTTACATCCCATCACCACCAATAAAAAACAACCAGAGAAAAAAATCCCCTGGCTGTTTCTTTTACTTTATAAAAGCTCTCACAACGCCGGACGGTACCCACTTTTGCAAGGTACGATATGCTCGTCCATTTATATAAAAGAAATAGCTGACAGGTCCTGCTGTCCTGATCATTTCGCGAGCGAGCTTTTTTATTCTTTCCTGGTGTCTTACTTTTTCATCCGATAGATATACTCCCAGCAAACCGCGATTGATCAGCTTATGGAATTTTTGATGCGGCAGCTTGGATGTATGGTAATCTGCATTTTTTACAAAATGCCTCAAACGATTAAATAGTGCTTCTTCGTTTTCATAGTAGAAGCAGAAGTTCAAATCGCCGCCTGCCTTGTCTTCTTCCTGGTCAATAAAATAATCAAGCAGGATGTGAAGGCCTTGTATGTAAGGAAAATATCCGTTTCGGATACTATCTGCGTGCTCTGGTTTGAAATCATCACGAAGGGCATATGACACAAGACAGAAGATGCCAAGTGTGGATCCAGTGCAGGCTGAAAATTCATACCATTCCATATCCGGAATATCATTTCGATGTCCGTCAAACCATGTTTGAAGCCTAGGTACACGTTCTTTTACTTGGACATGCTTGTGGATTTGCAAATCACAATAATAATTGCAGAGCTCACCCAGATGCTCCTGAATGTGGCGATAACTTGAAAGCTCAGCTAAAACTTCACGGCAGACTGTTACAAGCTCAATCAGATAGCCTCCATCGTCCTGGTCTTCCCGCTCTCGATAATAATTTTTCAATTGGCTGTCGAGGCTTAGGGAGTCAGCCATAGATTCATGCAAAGCGGCAAAATCTGCGGGATCAAGGGAGGTGCTCCGATCACAAAGATTATCAAGATAGTCGCTGATCGTCTGGTAAGCCACTATAAACCTGATCGCCTGCTTATATTTCCCTTTGGCGGTAAGGCTTAAAATTGACCCGCCTTCACAATGGAATGTCTTATGCTCGATACTTGCAAGAGCCTGTTTCCTTAATTCAGGGTTTGGGATTTCCTCAGCCCTGCTTTTCCAGTAAGAGAGCTCGCGGTGTACTTGCGGCAGGACTTGACGGTATACACGGTACATTAAACTAAGCGGCATGGATGGAATGATCATGTATACACCTTCCCCCTTTCTAACACAAATTCTTGTTAATACACATATCCAATTGATTTCAGCTGGCTCATGACAAAATCCATCGAGTAATTAAATACTTCCTCACGTTCCGGTTCATTGAAGACCTCATGATAGCATTTCGGCCATTCTTTATACCGCTTTTCAGAAAGCGGAGCATGGTTGAACCATTCCTTCACTGAACGCTTATCGACAATTTTATCGTCCCCACCCTGAATCAGCAGCGTGGGAACATCCTGTATTTTTTCCATATTTTCAAAGGCAAGATCCATTGCGGCGGCTAGCTCACGGTACCATCTAATCGACACCTTGGTAATATAAAGTGAGTCATTCTGATCAATTGCCAGGACATCTTCGTTCCTCGTCGCCATTTCTACCGTTAAACCAGGAGACATTCGCAGCGTAGGCATGACAATATTGATGCCATGCGAGAGCATATTTAAAAATTTTGAAGGATACTTAACCAATCCCAGGCAAGGTGAAGACAGGATCAGTCCAGCAAGCTCCATATGCTCCTCCTGCAGCATCCTGATGGCAATAAGTCCACCCATACTGTGTCCCAATAAGAATACCGGCAGATTAAAATCATATGCTGCCTGAATCCACTCTTTTACTTCAATGATGTATTCATCAAATGAATCAATATGGCCACGGTTCGCTCTAGTTGTCATACCCTGTCCCGGAAGATCCCCCATGATGACATGAAAGCCGGATGAGCGCCACATTTCAATAAGCCAGCCATATCGGCGATGATGCTCAAGCGCGCCGTGGACCATAACGATAACAGCCTTAGCTTCTCCGTCTGCTTCCCATTTCCACATGACTATTCCCCCAGTTATTACTTTATCTTTGTTGTTAGTATTCCTTCATTTTGTGAATGACAGTGTTTCACACTACTTATCAAGGTTCTTTAAAAGAACTATAATATATAATTAGATAAAAATAAAAATTAAAGCATTCTATAATCTATTTTTTACAGGAGAGTGTATAATGATCTACCCTTACAAAGGAATTACACCTAAAATATCAAAATCCGTATTTATTGCAGATTATGTAACGATTACGGGCGATGTTCAAATTGGCGATGAATCAAGCGTCTGGTTCAACACGTCCATACGCGGAGATGTCGCACCAACCATCATTGGAAACAAGGTGAACATTCAGGATAATTCCGTATTGCATCAAAGCCCAAATAATCCGCTCATCCTTGAAGACGAAGTTACCATTGGGCATCAGGTCATCCTGCATAGCTGCATCATCAGGAAAAAAGCGCTTATTGGAATGGGATCCATCGTCCTTGACCAGGCAGAAATTGGGGAAGGGGCATTTATTGGAGCTGGCAGCCTCGTTCCCCAGGGTAAAAAGATCCCGCCGAATACCCTGGCTTTCGGAAGACCAGCAAAAGTAATCCGTGAACTTACTGAGGAAGATATCCTGGATATGGAACGGATTTCAAGAGAGTACGCAGAAAAAGGGCAGTACTATAAACAGCTGCAAAACAATAAGGAAGAATAGCATTTGCTCTTAAAAAATCCCTGTTCAAACCGATATTAATTTATATACTATACCCGTAAATAATTTTATTTATGCGGAGAGAGCAGGTGATGGATGATGAACCCATTATATTTATCAATCGCGGCCATTATACCGCTGCTAGCTTTGTTTTTGCTCATGATCAGCAAACAAAATAGCATGATAAAATCCATCCTGATGTTCGTGCTCGTTTTCGTGTCAGTGGCTGGTGCGTTTCTGCTGGAAAACATTCAGTCAGCACATGTCGCAAAAGCTGTTGAGTCAGTAAAAAACTGGCTGGACTCTCCGAAAGAAAAATCGGCTCCAACAGTCCAGGATGATTACCAGGTTGAGATTATTCCAATCAAGGAATCCGTCTTAATAGACGCACCGGAAATTTGGCAAATGCCTGAACTGCCAAGAGGCTGTGAGGTCACTAGCCTTGCCATGCTCCTGCAGTACAAGGGAATATCGGTGGACAAGCTTACACTAGCAAAGGAAATTAAGAAAAATCCAGCTGAATACAAGCTGGCTAATGGGAATATTTATTTTGGCGACCCAAACGAAGGCTTTGTCGGCAATATGTATACCTACTCTGAGCCTGGGCTTGGTGTCTATCATAAACCTATAGCTGAACTGGCTGAAAAGTACCTTCCTGGTAAAATAAAAGATCTTACCGGGACTGATTTCCTTGAGCTGAAGGTTCACCTTTCGGACAGCCGTCCTGTATGGCTCATCATCAATACCGAGTATAAAAGGATAGATGATAGCTTTTTCCAGACCTGGTACACCCCGAGAGGCGCAGTCTCGGTCACGACAAAGGAGCATTCTGTGCTCGTGACGGGATATGACCAGAAATATGTATATTTTAATGACCCGCTGACGGGTGAGAAAAATAAAAAAGCACCCATGCATGATTTCACAGAAGCATGGGTGCAAATGGGAAGGCAGGCAATTACCTTCCTTCCCTAATGATTAACCTTTTAATGACTGTAATACTTTTTGCGTTTCATACTCCTTCTGGAAGGAGTATTTTTTTTCGACATAAACATCATGCCATAACATGAACATTAACACAGTCCAGATTTTACGGCTGTTGTCTGCTTTGTTCTGGCAGTGGTCATCAAGAAGCTTCAACAAATAAGCCTTATTGAACAGATGATCCGTGCTGCTTTCCTTAATGATGTTCTTGGCCCATTCGTTCATTTCGTCCTTCAGCCAGTGGCGGATCGGAACAGGGAACCCAAGCTTTTTGCGAGTCAGAACATGGTCAGGTACAACGCCTTCAGCTGCTTTACGCAAAATATACTTAGTTGTATTATTAGCCGTTTTTAAGGTTGTTGGAATCTTAGAAGCTGTTTCAAATACAACCTTATCAAGGAATGGAACGCGAAGCTCAAGTGAGTGAGCCATCGTCATTTTATCAGCCTTCAATAAAATATCCCCGCGCATCCATGTATGGATATCGATATATTGCATTGTATCAACAGGATCATATCCTCTGCTCTCTCGATAAAGAGGCTTCGTGATATCTCTGTAATCATACTGGCCATTGTACACATGCAGAAGCTCGCTCTTCTCTTTTTCCGTGAACATTTTCGCGTTGCCGATATAGCGTTCTTCCATCGGCGTCACGCCGCGTTCAATGAAGCTCTTTCCTTTCATTCCCTCAGGCATCATTTTTGCAATGCCTTTAAGCATAGATTTTCCAACTCCAGGAATTTTATTGAAGACTTCAAGGTCCTGTGGTTCACGATAAATATTATAGCCGCCGAAAAGCTCATCAGCTCCTTCACCCGAAAGGACAACTGTTACATGTTTCCTAGCTTCACGGGCAACGAAGTACAAAGGTATTGCCGCTGGATCGGCTAGCGGGTCATCCATATGCCACATGATTTTTGGAAGTTCATCCATGTATTCCTGCGGGCTGATCACATAGCTGATATTTTCAACACCGAGTTTGTCAGCCGTTTCTTTGGCAACATCAATTTCGCTGAATCCGTTTTGTTCAAATCCAACCGAGAATGTCTTGATTGCAGGGTGATACTGCTTGGCAATCGAAGCGATGATCGAAGAGTCGATTCCGCCTGAAAGGAATGAACCAACCGGAACATCACTGCGCATATGCATCTTCACTGATTCGAATAACACATCTCTAATTTCCTTCGTGAATTCCTCTTCAGTTTTATGGATTGGCGAAAAGCTTGCCTTCCAGTAGCGCTTGATCTCCATTGGAGAACCAATTTTCTTCGTAAAATAATGCCCTGGCTCAAGCTTGTAAATGCCCTCTGACATTGTATTCGGTTCTGGAACGAACTGATAGGTCAAATAATGCTGCAATGCTTTGTAATCAAGGACGTCATTCTCTAATGCAAGGAGAATGCTCTTCTTTTCAGAACCAAAATATGTGCGGTCTCCGTCTTCAAAATAGAAGAATGGCTTAATGCCAAAGTGATCGCGCGCTCCAAAAAGAATTTGTTCCTGTTTATCCCAGATGACAAAACCGAACATTCCGCGAAGCTTATCAACAGCGTGCTCTTTATAATGGCTGTAGAGAGCAATGATGACTTCAGTATCAGAGTGAGTCTCAAACTTAAGCCCCTCTTCAATTAATTCCTCGCGAAGCTCAAGATAGTTGTAAATCTCGCCATTGAAAATGATCCAATATCTTTCATTTTCATAAGTTAATGGCTGGTGTCCCGCCTCAATGTCAATAATGCTCAGACGGCGGAAGCCAAATTGGATATGCTCATCATAATAATACCCATCATCGTCCGGTCCACGGTGGGTAATGATATCATTCATATTTTTAAACAGCTGCTTTTGTTCGCTGCTGAATTCTTGTGCCTTTTCATGTACACAACCGATAAAGCCACACATTATGTACTTCACCTTCTCCATTTCAGAAAAAATTTATTGTTCATTCGTTCTAAAAACATACCATCTAATACTACCATTAAACACAAAAAATTTGCAGTAAAATCTCAGGGAAAATTAAGGGAATACTTTATTTTACACCTTTTGGTCTAGATACAAACCAGAATCTCCATTCTAGCGGGTATTTTGGTCCTGTCTGTCTTTTCAATTCCCTCTTAATAAGACGGAAAATAGGAAAGGGAGTTACATATATTTATGCAACTCCCTTTCCTATTTTTTTTAAGCTTGTGCTTGTGTGCGTAATGCTTCTGCCTTGTCAGTGCGCTCCCAAGGAAGATCAACATCCGTACGGCCGAAGTGTCCGTAAGCTGCTGTCTGCTTGTAGATTGGCTTGCGAAGGTCAAGCATGTTGATGATGCCAGCTGGACGAAGGTCAAAGTTGTTGTTAACAACATCGATTAATACATCTTCGCTTACTTTGCCTGTTCCGAAAGTATCAATAGAGATAGATACTGGACGAGCAACACCAATCGCGTATGCAAGCTGAACTTCAACTTTTTCAGCAAGGCCTGCAGCTACGATGTTTTTCGCAACGTAACGTGCAGCGTATGCAGCTGAACGGTCAACTTTTGTAGGATCCTTACCAGAGAATGCACCGCCGCCGTGGCGAGCATATCCGCCGTAAGTATCAACGATGATTTTACGGCCAGTCAAACCAGCATCACCTTGTGGTCCGCCGATTACGAAACGGCCAGTAGGGTTGATGAAGTATTTAGTATTTTCATCGATCAATTCTGCCGGTACAACAGGATTGATGACATGTTCTTTAAGATTGCGCTGTATTTGCTCCAGGGAAACTTCTGGGTGATGCTGAGTTGAAATAACGATTGTATCGATGCGGACAGGCTTATCGTTTTCATCGTATTCAACTGTTACTTGAGTTTTTCCATCTGGACGAAGGTATGGAAGGATTTCTTCCTTACGCACTAAAGTCAGGCGGCGTGATAGCTTGTGAGCCAATGAAATTGGAAGAGGCATAAGCTCTTTTGTTTCATTGCAAGCAAAACCGAACATTAAGCCCTGGTCTCCTGCACCGATTGCTTCGATTTCCTCGTCAGACATGTGTCCTTCGCGAGCTTCAAGAGCCTGGTCAACACCCATTGCGATATCAGCAGACTGCTCATCAATAGAAGTCAATACTGCGCAAGTTTCAGAGTCAAAACCGTACTTCGCGCGTGTATAACCGATTTCCTTAACCGTTTCACGAACGATTTTTGGAATATCTACGTATGTAGATGTTGTGATTTCCCCTGCAACTAGTACAAGGCCAGTAGTAACTGATGTTTCAGCAGCAACACGAGCATTAGCGTCCTTAGCAAGGATCGCATCCAAAATTGCGTCAGAGATCTGATCACAAATTTTATCCGGATGGCCTTCTGTTACTGACTCAGAAGTGAACAAACGACGTTTTGTTGACATCTGATTTCCTCCCTCATTTATAAAAAATTGATCGAGACTGTCCCAATACAGACCTCGGTGTGATACGGTACTCATTCCCTATGTAGTATGAAATAAACGCTGAGTTTTTATTAGAAAAATTTGTTTAAACCTCATGCTGAGTTAACTTTTCCTAATCCTACCCATGGGAGCAATGACACCAAAGAAGGCAGATCGACTGCTATTATTAAAAGATCAGCAGACAGAAGACAGAAAAAAACAATATAAAAAACCTCTCCAAATCATGAAATCATGAGGAAAGGTTTTAGCTTTAATCCGCGCCTTTCGCTCTTATCGTTCAAGGGCATTCCCCTTGCGTCAGGTTAGCACCTTTGCCCGAAAAAAACATACCTTTACAAGTCTGTTATTTCTCGTTTGCAGGTTGCTGGGTTTCATTGGGCCTGTCCCTCCACCAGCTCGGGATAAGAGAGTATCCGTTCAAATCAAAATCATAACGAACCTATAATTACATGTCAATCCTTTTCTTCAGAAAATGTCGATTCATGTAGTAACTTTCCCACTTTAAAGTACCGGGGGTCAGACCCCCAACACGTTAATGCGTTAATCCCCTGGGGGTCTGACCCCCAGTGCGGTGGTGTGTTAAAATCTTGGTGTGGAGTTTTATTTGGCTCTTGCTCCGGCCTTCTTCTATATATATGTACATTTTTGTAAAAGAGGGAATTTTTTCGAGCATTAGTATAGATTAATTAGAGCAATGTGCTATACTAATAGCGAGATGTAAACACTTTCAATATATCAATCTTTTAAAAAGGAAGGTATTCTCGGATGAATGTTGTAGGAATTTCCAATGAACTTTCAGCTTTATTAAAAGGAAGCAATATACAGGTACAGCTATCTGTTCCGCAACTGGTTGAAAAAGTCTTGAATCGCAATGAAGGTCTGTTGACCTCAACAGGTGCAGTTAGAGCCACTACTGGAAAGTATACTGGCCGCTCCCCTAAGGATAAATTTATTGTAGAAGAGGAATCTGTTAAGGATAAGATTGACTGGGGCTCTGTCAACCAGCCAATTTCTGAGGAATCCTTTACGAAACTTTATAATAAAGTTTTGAATTTCCTGAAAGAAAAAGAAGAAGTCTTTGTTTTTAAAGGCTTCGCTGGCGCAGACAAAAAATACCGCCTTCCTATACAGGTCATTAATGAGTATGCGTGGCACAACTTATTTGCCCATCAATTATTCATTCGCCCGGATGCAGAGGAGCTGCTTAGCCATGAAGCGGGATTTACTGTCATTTCTGCGCCTACCTTCAAGGCTGATCCAAAGGAAGATGGGACAAACTCAGAAACATTTATCATCGTCTCATTCGAGAAGCGCGTCGTACTGATTGGCGGTACAGAATATGCTGGTGAAATGAAGAAGTCTATTTTCTCTGTCATGAATTATCTTCTTCCTGAAAACGGCATCCTATCCATGCATTGTTCTGCTAACGTAGGGCGTGAAGGTGATGTTGCCTTGTTCTTTGGATTATCCGGTACAGGAAAAACTACATTGTCCGCTGATACAAACCGCCGTTTGATCGGTGATGATGAGCACGGCTGGTCCGCAAACGGTGTCTTCAACGTTGAAGGCGGCTGCTATGCAAAGTGCATTAATCTTTCTAAGGAAAAAGAGCCGCAGATTTATGACGCAATCCGCTTCGGTTCTGTACTTGAAAATGTTGTTGTTAACAGTGAAACGCGCGTAGCCGACTATGATGACAGCTCACTGACGGAGAATACTCGCGCAGCATATCCAATCCAGGCAATTGATAATATCGTTGAACCAAGTATTGCCGGACATCCGAATACGATTGTATTCTTGACTGCCGATGCCTTTGGAGTGCTGCCTCCAATTGCGAGGCTTACGAAGGAGCAAGCCATGTACCACTTCTTGAGCGGCTATACATCCAAGCTTGCAGGAACTGAACGCGGCATCACGTCACCACAGGCAACATTCTCTACCTGCTTCGGTTCTCCTTTCTTGCCGCTTGCTGCGACACGCTATGCAGAGATGCTTGGCGAAAAAATCGATGAGCATAACGCAAAGGTATTCCTCGTTAACACAGGATGGACTGGTGGAGAGTATGGAACAGGGATCCGGATGAAGCTTGCCTTCACACGTGCAATGGTACAGGCTGCTCTTGAAGGCGAATTGAACAATGTTGAAACAGTGAAGGACGAAATTTTTGGTCTGGACATTCCACTTCACGTACCGGGTGTTCCTGACGATGTACTTCAGCCAGTAAAAACATGGAGTGACGAGGAAGCTTATTTTGCAAAAGCAAACGAGCTTGCACAGAAGTTCCGTGCAAACTTCAAGAAGTTCTCAAATGTGCCGTCTGAAATTGAAGAAAAAGGCGGACCAACTGCATAAACTGTACAACTAAAGGCCATTTCCAGTTATGGAAATGGCTT
The DNA here is from genome assembly GCF_036964885.1 of Bacillus sp. JJ1122. NCBI lineage: Bacteria > Bacillati > Bacillota > Bacilli > Caryophanales > Bacillaceae > Bacillus > Bacillus sp. JJ1122. The sequence goes on from NZ_JBALQL010000014.1 coordinate 347,737, forward strand.
TTTTTTTGTTGATTTATCAGGAGAAAGTTAAACAGTTCTCTTTATTAGTGCTTCCCTATCTACATTTTGCGGAGGTTGTTCCAACCACCTGTTTTCAATCATCAATTTTACGCCATCATTTGCATAATGAAGAATTTCAGTTACTAGTCTTGTGTAATGCCCACCTAAATCCTTTCTAAGACTAGCTCCTATACCTGTTCCGTAACCAGTGACACTAATTGCAACAAGGCTAGTAGTATGGAACATCATTAGCTTATCTGAAAAGGGTGCGACAATAGATTGTGAAATTGCTGAATCCCATGTGCTTGGGAGCGGCACTCCATCCTCAATTAATATTTCTCTAAATATAGTTTCATGCTTTGCTGCTATTTCAGAACCTCTTTCCATATATCCCCTTACTTCTGATGATTGCGCAGTCTGGGCAAATCCGGCTAAAAATGTCCTGCCAATTGAATTCGTTTCCGTATTTTTAGATATATGGGCAAGTTCCACCGCAGTTAAAGGACGATGTTTACCTAGTAATCCTGATAAAAATGAGTCATTCTGCAGATATTCAGCTTTTTCCATTGGAGGAATAGTCGGGGAGCGGACAAAGGCCCCCTTTTCAAGAAGCAGGTTACAAGCATCATTATGAAGTTTCATAAACATCTCGGAAGTTTTCGCAAATAACACTCTTACATCCATCCTAGCCAATACTTCAAGAAACGCAGACGAAGCTACAGTTCCAGCGGCGGCCATGTATTTAACATATCGCAAAGTGAAAAGGTCTGAATATAAGCGATCAGCTTCTAGGTTAACATCTTCCTGATTGAACCCAATTGGCAATGCGTGATTTTCTTTTACAAAGATTTGTTTGACCTCATCCAGTACAAGTTTACAATTAGATAAGGCAGTATTAATAAGCCCAATTATATCGGGATCCTCATTTACCTTTGCAAAATGCTGGACTATGCAGTGGGCCATCGAATTCTGCATATAAGCCCCCCACAATGCTGCGACCTCAGAGGAAGTAAGTTTAGGGTTATGTTCCATTTTCAACTCATAACTCCTTTATTTTTTTATTTATTTTTTACTGAAAAAGTGAAAATATCCAAACTTAATAATAAAAATAACTACATTCATTATTAGGGATAAGCAATGTTAAACAATAAAAAAACAAGGCACAAAATATGCCCTGCTCAGTTGGTAGAGTTCAATGAAACTAATTGATATGTCAGTGTTGTTGCATTTTCAGACCATTCGACCTTTTTAATGACGCCGGTTCCTGTCAAGTCACCCTCGATCGTCTTTTTCACTTCCAATGGAATGTCAACTGGATAAAGCCTGTAGCCTTCCTTTTTCAAAGAGAAGAAATTGTTTTCGAGCCGCTGCTCCCGGCCCTTTGTTACGATCATTGTATTTAACTCTAATGGCATTCCCATCATTCTCGCTCCTCTTCCTGGTACTTATACATCCATTTTATCATTGCTGTGATTGTGTTTTCATCCAATTCGTTAAATCCTCTACAATTTTCCGGTTCATTACGGGCGGAAAATAATGCGTATATTCATCAAAATACCAGCTTTCCACGGGCTTGTCCAATTCCTTCAGCCTCTTCTCAATACGATAGGAATGTTCGATTGAAACATTGTGGTCAATCCTTCCATGAATCAGCAGAACTGGTGCTTTCAGATGTTCAATTTGATACAAAGGTGTCCTGAATTTATACCTTTTCGGATACTTGGTTGGAGTTCCGCCAATAACCCTCTTCATCATTCTACGCAAATCTTTTCTTTCTACATATGTTAAGGACATATCCGTCACACCGCCCCAGGTCACAACGGAAGCAGCCTCAGGAAATTTAATGCCTGTCAGCAACGCCATCAAGCCACCCCGGGAAAAACCAAAGATGTGTATATTATTTACCCAGGGCAATGATTGAAGAAGCTCGAAACCAGCAAATGCATCGACCCGGTCTTCTCCTCCAAAATCCTCGTCCCCTTCTCCCCCCTGGTTTCCACGGTAAAATGGCGCAAATACCGTAAATCCTTCGGATGCGAATTGAGCAATCCTTGCCGGCCGAACCTTCCCGACATTTTTGATCCCTCCTCGCAAGTAAAGAAAGCCTTCTGTACCGCTTCCGTCCAAAGGTTTTGCCAAAAGACCCTTTACCCTTAAGCCCCCAGCGTAATAGGTGACCATCTCCAGATCGACAGCATGGTTTGGGGATGGGAATTTATATGCCGATATGATTTGCCCATCATTATCCAACAAGACCACTCCTCTAATATGAAATTTTTTCATTTTTGCCACTGGGCATTCACACATTTTTTCCCGTTTCATACGATATCGTAAGTTAAAAATCAGCCCATTTATGAGGAGGCATTTTTATGAAAAAGTGGCTAAAAGCCGGTTTTGCTTTATTGATGATTGCTGTACTTATTATACCTCTTGCAGCTTGCGGTAAAGACAAGGTACAGACAGTCAAGGTTGCAGAAGTAACACGTTCGATTTTTTACGCTCCTCAGTATGTTGCCCTTGAAAAAGGATTTTTTGAGGATGAAGGTTTAAAAGTTGAGTTGACTACGACATGGGGCGGCGACAAGACCATGACCGCAGTTCTTTCAAACGCAGCAGATGTAGCCCTTGTTGGTTCCGAGACATCGATTTATGTTTATGCCCAAGGATCCAATGACCCCGTTATCAATTTTGCGCAATTGACACAGACAGACGGCACCTTCCTCGTTTCCAGAAACAAAATCGATAACTTCTCATGGGATCAGCTAAAAGGGTCTACGTATCTTGGACAGCGCACAGGCGGGATGCCGCAAATGGTTGGCGAATTCGTACTCAAGAAGCACGGAATCGATCCTAAATCAGATTTAAAAATGATCCAAAATATTGATTATGCGAATATTCCAAACGCCTTTGCATCCGGAACAGGAGACTTTGTTCAGCTGTTCGAGCCAACTGCAAGCTTGTTTGAAAAAGAAGGCAAAGGACATATTGTTGCTTCATTCGGAACGGAATCCGGTCATGTTCCTTATACCACATTTATGGCAAAGCAAAGCTATATGAAGAAAAACCCTGGAACAATCGAGAAGTTCACTCGTGCCATATACAAGGCTCAGCAGTGGGTAGAAACTCACAGCGCGAAAGAGACAGCTGAAGCAATCCAGCCTTTTTTTAAAGATACAGATCTTGCGTTAATCGAAACAGTAGTTGAAAGGTATAAGAGCCAGGGATCATTCGCAACAGATCCGATTCTTGATGAGGAAGAATGGAATAACCTGCAGGATATCATGGATGAAGCAGGAGAACTTCCTAAAGAAGTCGACCACAAAACTCTAGTCAATACAGAGGTTGCAGGAAAAGTCATGAAATAACACAGGAGGTTGCAGCCCAATGGACTTTTTGACATTAAGGGGAATCCATCACACATATTTCACAAAAACTTCTGCAGTCACTGCTTTAAATGACATTTCACTCGATGTCCAGGAAGGAGAATTTGTCTCTTTCCTGGGTCCGAGCGGCTGCGGCAAAACAACGCTGCTCTCGATCATTGCAGGACTGATTGAACCTACAGATGGCCAAATCGCACTTGAAGGAAAATCAGTTAAGGATGCTGCTGATAAAACTGGCTATATGTTACAGCAGGATTATTTGTTTCCATGGAAGACGATTGAAGAAAACATCTTCCTCGGCTTAAAAATAAGCGGCACATTGAATGATGTCAGAAAAAAAGACGTTCTGAACCTGCTAGGGCAAATGGGATTAGGCAACGTCGAATCCCTCTATCCTAAACAGCTCTCAGGCGGGATGCGCCAGCGTGTGGCCCTGGTCAGGACACTAGCGACGGAGCCAAAGCTGCTCATGCTTGATGAACCTTTTTCTGCATTGGATTACCAAACGAAACTAAAGCTTGAGGATCTGGTCGCAACTACTTTCAAAGCATTTGAGAAGACTGCAATCCTTGTTACTCATGATATCGGGGAAGCGATAGCGATGAGCGACAGAATCTTTCTATTTTCACCTCGGCCAGGCAGATTGCACAAAACCTTCATCATTCCGGAAGAGTTACGAACTCTTCGGCCGTTTGAAGCAAGGAACCACCCTTTATATAATGAATTATTCCAGGTGATATGGAAGGAGCTGGAATCCCTTGAACCAGAAGAATACTGAACTCCTTCACAAGCAGTATTTAAAAGATATCCGGCGTGAAAAAAATATCGTACGTATTTATCAGCTTTTAATATTTGTTGCCTTCTTTGCTAGCTGGCAAGCAGCCAGTCAATATAAGTGGATTGATCCGCTCCTGTTCAGCTCTCCCTCAAAGATCTGGAACTTGCTTATCGAGAAGACGCTGGATGGATCACTTGCAGTGAACATTGGGGTGACACTGGCAGAAACTGTTTTGGGCTTTATCCTCGGAACGCTAATGGGTACTGTTCTTGCAGCCCTTTTGTGGTGGTCACCCATTCTTTCAAAAATTTTGGATCCCTATCTGGTCGTACTCAACTCAATGCCCAAAGTAGCACTGGGTCCGATATTAATCGTTGCCCTCGGAACAAACTTAACCTCCATCGTGGCAATGGGCGCGATTATCTCAATCATTATTACGACAATTGTTGTTTATACTGCATTTAAAGAGGTCGATCCCAATTACTTGAAGGTATTGCAGACATTCGGAGCAACGAGAACACAATGCTTCCGGGAAGCGATCCTGCCTGCATCGTTCCCGACCATCATTTCAACTCTGAAGGTCAACGTCGGCCTTTCATGGGTAGGGGTCATTGTCGGAGAATTCCTCGTCTCCGCACGAGGGCTTGGATACATGATTATCTACGGATTTCAGGTTTTCAATTTCACATTGGTTTTCCTGTCTCTATTCGTCATAGCCGTGTTCGCAACACTTATGTATCAGCTGGTGGAGCTACTGGAAAAGAAGCTTATTAAAAATAATCAGTAACGAAACAACCGGGCAGCTCTGTCCGGTTTTGTTTTTTGGGGGAGGATTTGACAAATCCAAACTATTTTCATACGAGACAAAGCAGCCTAAACTCCAGCACAGCCCTATTTTTATTCTAGATCAAACTTCTCCGCTAAAAACTCCAAGCTCCTTTTTACCACATTATCTTTCATAATAAAACTATACCCTTCCTTCATCCTTTCAGTGAGCAAATCTCCATTTACCAGGACTGGTCCTGCTGTTTCAAGGTAATCATCCCGCAGGACAAGTTCGATTACTTCACCATAGAAAATACGCTTTACAAAAGACCCGGCTCCATCAGCTACTTTGTATTCCCCAATGCTGACAAGGTTCCCTAATATGCCTCCAGTTTCCTCGATAACCTCACGGCGGGCAGCATCTTCAAGGGTTTCCCCTTCCTCAACTTTTCCACCAGGAAATTCAAGCCCTCTATTGCTGTGCCTCGTCAGCAGCCATGCATCGTTATATCTGCAAATTACCAGGATATGCCTGGGTCTTTTTTCAAAGACGTTTTCCTGGAAAGCAAGGGTGACTATTGCTCCATTCAGATCTGTAAACTTCTCCATTAAGTAATCTCCCCCGACTTTAACATGTCTTTATTATAAGGAATAACGCTCGTGGGGTGAAACAAAATGAATAAACCACAGGCTATCGCCTGCGGCCACGTGGATTCTATTCTTCAGGAAGGATTCCCATGCTTTCTATATGCTTCTTTGCTTCATCATCTCCGAGCTTGTAGATCATTCCATATGCTTGAACGAGGAGCCGGTCCAAAGCGTCATTTTCTCTGTCATAATGATATTGAACATATGGTACATGCGTTCTTAGGAAGCCCTGCCATCCAGTCGAATAGCTTTGTTCAAAAATCTCTCTCAACCCAGTGATTTCTTCGTCACTAGCTTCAATTTTAAAATTCCACGGAGAGGCAGTCGATACGCTCGAAATTTCACCTTCACTAATATTTATATAGTATGTTTTTTTGCCTTCTGTCATGTGGCTCACCTCATGCATATCGTTCCCTGCCTGCATATTTGTTTATACTGAATAACGTTAAAATTATTTATTTTTTCAGTCCGCTGATTACTTTTCAAGCTGGTATTATGTTAAAATGAAAACCAAATACAGAGATAGATGCAGGGTGGATCCTCAGGAAAATACTTCAATTTCAAGGCATATTTTTTCCTATTGAGGGTATTTAATAAATATAAGATACAAATGGTTTGGACGAAAGAATGAGAGGTGAAATGAATTGAAACTTATTGATGAGCTATACGAGCTATATCGCAACAAATTGACCGGTGATGAAGAGGATATTGATATGCTGGCTTTTGCCTTTCTCGAGGAAATGAGCCGCGAAGACTTGTTAAAAATTATACAGGACCTCGATAAGCAGGAGCTTTATGATTTGATGGGCCTTTATTTAATCGAGAGCTTAAAAGGAAAGTTTGCTCAGGATGATTTCGGGGCTCGTTCAGTCAACTCATATCCCTCACGCAATATACATTGACCTTATTTTGTAATAGACTATACATAAACAGCCGGCTCCCAGCCGGTTTTTTTTTGCTCTTTTAACATTCTCTAAGTGTTTACTTTCGGCTTAAAATTAAATATGGGCTTTGGAACTCTTCAAAACACATAAAAAACTGGCCAAAAGTATCGAGTTCGGATACCAGCCATTTTTTATAAAAATACATTTAAAAATCCGCTTAAATTTGTTATATACTTTGTCCTGCAAAATGCAGGGCTTTTTGTTATGTAAGAATATTACAAATGGCCACCTAATGTATAATGCGTTTTATGACCAAAGTATTGTTATAAAACTGAACGGTGTTAGAAAAATAACCGGAAAAATTCCGTTTAAATTGGGAAACACCCATATTTCCTTAAGAATAAGCGGAGTTTTTTCGCTTATATGACTCAAGCCTTTGGGTTTCAGCTTATTTAGAGCAGTTAACCGGAATTCCTCCGCTTATCTTTGATTGTTAAGCCTCCTCAATATACATTAGCCGGAAATTCTCCGCTTATTCATTCTCATACCTATACGAAAATCATCAATGAATCATTACAGAGCCAAAGAAAAACGTATTTTAGCAAATAAAAAACACAGCATTTTGCAGTCCGATTTATGAGGTAACAGAAATCTCTGCAATCTTACATTTGGAGATACAAATTGGAACACATTTTCAAGCCTATTTTTATCATTATTTGCGTTATATCATTAAAAAATGACCATCAAATTCACATACAGATTGATGGTCATTTTAATATACATATTGGATTTTTATAACAAGTAAAAGAACCCGTTAGGCCAAATCGCCAGTTTTATTTTTATCCAAGATAAGCCTTGAACATCCACATATGCTTACGCAGGCTCTTTTTAACCTCAGTCAGCATGTCCGCTGTAGCTGCGTCCTCTTCCTGCTCAGCAACTTCGATGCCCTGCTGAAGTTCGTCCACTAGTTTGGAGAAATCGTCATGCAGTTGGCTGACCATGTCTTCTTCCTTTTCATTCCCTTTTGCTTCATTGATTGTAGACATTTCCAGACATTCTTTAAGAGTTGCCACAGGCTTTCCTTCAAGAGCAAGAATTCTTTCAGCAAACTCATCTATGATCATGCCTGCTTCATTATATAACTCTTCAAATTTCACATGCAGCGTAAAGAAGTGACGTCCTTTCACATACCAATGATAGTTGTGAATTTTAGTGTACAGGACAGTCCAGTTTGCTACCTGCTGATTAACTGCTTGAATAACATCTTTTTTTGCCATAATAGTTCATCCTCCTCATGCTTGTATATTCCCCTGCCGCCACAATTAAAAACATAGAACCCGCAACTTTTTTCCTATGGCAGAAAAGAACATGCTACAATAATTTTGAAGTAAAGGAGGCATTTTTATGTATACAGTTTTAATTATCGCAGTCATCATTGTCATCATCGTTTTGGTGTTAAGCGTTGTGACTACATCTAAAGCCTATCAATTCAAACATACCGTCGACCCTGTCGAACAAGATCAAAGCAACCGCAGCCAAGATACAGCCAAACCGCCAGCAGATGAAACTGAAGGTCAAAATAATTAAAGGAGCTGATATCAGCTCCTTTTAGACTGTCGGCAGAAAATATGATATGTTTCTCGATAAGAAAGGAGCATAACTATGCTAAAAAAAGCCATGATTGGTATCATTCGATTTTATCAGGTTGTCATTTCACCATTAAAACCGCCAACTTGCCGCTTCTATCCTACCTGTTCCCATTACGGCCTCGAGGCGATTAAGAGATTCGGTCCTATAAAAGGCGGATGGCTTACGATTGTCCGCATTCTGAAGTGCCAGCCCTTCCATCCAGGAGGAATGGATCCAGTCCCGGATGAATGGCCGTCAAAGAAGAAAATTAAGCCTCATAACCATTGATGACCTGATCGAGCCTGCCTGTAGCCGGATCGATTACCAATCCATGGACTGGTACGTCTTTCGGCATTAATGGATGGTTTTTGACGATTTCAACACTGTGTGAAACACTGTCTTTCACATTGTCAAAGCCATGAAGCCACTCGGTTACATCTATTCCTGAATAATTTAACGTTCCGAATGTTTCTTCTGAAACCCCACGTTTTTTCATTTCATCAATGACCACATCCGGCTTCATCCCGCTCATTCCGCAGTCGTAATGACCAATGATGGCTACCTCTTCAGCTTTAAGCTGGTAAACAGCCACCAGCAGGCTCCTCATGATACTGCCAAATGGATGCATGATCAGCGCACCGGCATTCTTGACGATTTTCACGTCGCCATTCTTGAGATTTAAAGCTCTAGGCAAAAGTTCAACTAACCTAGTGTCCATACATGTTAAAATCACCATTTTTTTATTAGGGAATTTTGTGGTGGTAAACTCTTCATATTTCTTTTCTGCTACGAATTTTTCATTAAACGTTAGAATTTCTTCAAGCATTTTCATTATGACTACTCCTTTTTAAAAAATATTCTCATATTTATAGGATACCGCAAACCGTCCTCTATCCCAAATTTTTTACTTGCATTTACTTCAAACATTTTGTAAGATACAAAGGATAAATCGTAACCATTACGAATTAATAAATTCATACTTGAATTTGTAAACTAATATTGCTAAAAAATTCGTTTCTAAATCGTAATGAGTCCGTTTTAATAATCAGGGGGCTTCTATAATGAAAAGAACTGCTTTAATTTTTTCCATACTTATTATCATCGGCACTTTTTTAGGCGGCTGCGGAAAAGAGTCTGCGGATACAAAAAAGAAAAATGAAAATCTGCTGCAGGTTTATACAACTGTTTACCCGCTTCAATATTTTGCAGAACAAATTGGCGGTGAATATGTCAATGTTGAAACCATTTATCCGCCTGGATCTGATGAGCATACCTTTGAACCTTCGCAAAAAGATATGATGGCACTTGCTGATGCAGATTTATTTTTATACGTGGGACTTGGTCTTGAGGGGTTTGTTGATAAAGCCGGCAATAGTTTGGAGAATGAAGATGTAAAACTAGTGCCGGTTGCCGAAGAATTACATTTGGAGGAAGACGGACACAAAGATAAAGCTGCTGCTGAAGACCATGGCAGCCACGAAGAGGGCAGCCAAGATGGTCACGGACATGGCGATGTCGATCCGCATGTCTGGCTTGATCCAATTTACGCAAATGAACTGGCTTTAGTTATTAAAAATCAATTGGCCGAACAAATGCCAGAACATAAAGAGACTTTTGAAAAGAATTACTCAGAACTATCTGGCAGACTTAAAGCACTTGACCAGCAATTTGCCGAGGTTACTGAATCAGCAAAACGTAAAGAAATCATCGTAGCTCACTCCGCATACAGCTATTGGGAGAAACGTTATGGCATTGATCAAATCAGCATCTCGGGCCAATCAACGACGAATGAACCGTCTCAAAAAGAACTTCAAAAATTAATAGCTCACGCTAAAGACGAAAAAATAAAATATGTTTTAAAGGAACAAAACTTTGAATCAAAACTGGCAAAGATGGTACAGGAGGAACTAGGCGCTAAATCGATGACTCTTCATAACCTCGCTGTACTGACAGATGAAAACATAAAAAACAAGGATACGTATTTTACCTTGATGGAAGACAATATTGCCACATTAAAGAAGGCATTAAATGAATAATTTGTGAAAGCCTCCCTTTTTGGGAGGTTTTTTTGTTGTCTTAAATGGTATTGATTACATATTTTTCCGAGAAATGAAGAAAATAGTGAAATGCATAAATGCGAAAGGAAGATGAACGATGGATGATATATTAATCGCTCGCTCACTGTTTGGAACTACGATGGGTTTCCATATCATTAATGCAACCATAGGTGTTGGACTGCCGTTGATGATTCTAGCAGCTGAGCTTTTATACCAAAGAACGAAAGATGTTGATTATGCGGTAATGGCTAAAAGATGGACGAAGGCTTTCGCTGTCACTCTTGGAGTGGGCATTCCTACTGGTACAATCGCCGGAGTCCAGCTTTCGCTTCTATGGCCAGGTTTTATGGAGGTCATTGGGAGAGTTATGGCGTTGCCATTCCAAATTGAAATTTATGCTTTTTTTGTTGAAGCATTATTTATGTCTATTTATGTTTATGCTGCGGATCGAATTGCTCCGTGGATGCGGATTGTCAGCCTTTCACTTGTAGCACTCGGGGCCCTTGCTTCTGCAGTGCTCATTACAAACGTCCACGCGTTCCAGGGAACTCCTGCTGGATTCAGGATCGAAAACGGTGAATTAGTTGACATTGACCCATGGGCTGCATTCTTTAATCCAAGCTTTGGAGTAACCGCTGTTCATGTCGTTTTTACAGCTTATACGACAGGAGCCTTTATCATTGCCACCGTTGCAGCCTATAAGATGCTGAAAGCAGATTTTGGTTCGAAGCTGTACAAGTTTCATCATAAAGCATTGATGGCAAGTTTGATGATTGGTGGTGTCTTTTCTATCCTGACAGCCGTTAACGGCCACGCGGCTGCTCAATACCTGCATGAATACCAGCCTGAAAAGCTCGCGGGAGCAGAAGGACTTTTTGAAACGCAAAAATACGCTCCCTTGGCAATTGGCGGAATCACAGACAGGGAGACGGAATCCGTAAAATGGGGAATTGAGATTCCATGGGCCCTAAGCTTCCTTGCAGGAAATTCATTTGAAACCGAAGTGAAAGGGCTGAATGACTTCCCGGAAGAACATTGGCCGCCGCTCTTCATACATACTTTATTTAACGCAATGGTCGGAGTTGGTATGCTGCTGATCACTCTCTCCATGATTGCGTTTGCCTGGAACAAGCTATTGAAAAAGGAGAAATTCCCTCGCTTTTTAATGTGGCTTTTTGTATTATCAGGTCCGCTTGCCATACTCGGAATCGAATTTGGCTGGATTTTTGCCTGTACCGGAAGACAGCCGTGGAATATTTACCATGTCTTAACGACTGAGGATTCAGCAACAACAGCGACAAATCTCGGCATCCTATTTGTGCTGTTTGCCGCAGTGTATGTATTGCTTGGTGTTATGGAAATTATCGTCCTTCGCTACTATTTCCGTAAAAATACAGTCGCGGATGATCTTAACAGAGCGCACCAAAAAGAGATTCCTCTGTATGGGTCAAACACGTGAAAGGGTTGAAAAGATGTGACTGATGCTCTTACTGCCATAACCGTCTTATGGGGATTTGTTTTTATTTATGCCGTGATGGCAACGATGGATTTCGGTGCAGGTTTCTGGTCGATGGTTTATATTAATAAAACGAAGACAAAGGCCACGAATATCGCCAACCGTTATCTATCTCCAACATGGGAAGTAACCAATACTTTCATCGTTGCTCTCGTTGTCGCTGTGTATAGTATGTTTCCAAAGGCAGCTTACACGCTCGGTACTGTGCTGTTGATTCCTGGGAGCATGATTTTGCTGCTGCTGTCTGTCAGAAGTGCTTTTCTTGTGTTCTCAAACATTGCGGAAGATTATCGCAAAGTGCTCACGTATATTTCAGGAATATGCGGCATCCTTATACCCGGTTTACTTATAAGCGTTTTGCCAATCACTCATGGCGGGTTCGTAGATTTTGCTGATGGTTTCCAGAACCTGAATCTGGTCAGGCTGTTCAGCAGCCCAAATGAATATGCCTTTATCGGTTTTGCTGTCAGCAGCACCTTGTTCCTTTCCTCCCTCCTGCTTGCGGATTATTCTAAAGCATCCGATGAAATTGCTGCCTATTACGTATATCGGAGGGATGCGTTAATTCTTGGGCCCATCTCACTCGTGATGGCATTTTCAATCATGCTCACTTTAAGAAATGAAGCACAGTGGATTTATACAAAAATGATGGAAGACCTTACTATCTTGGTTGCTTCAGTTATAATGTTCATCATCGGCGGATTGGCACTTGTCGTACCATCCATAGGCAAAAAAAAGCTGCGCGGCATGCCAAGAGTTGCGGTCATCATGATTACACTTCAGTATCTTGCAGCGAGCTATGTTTATGGAAAAGCACATCTTCCCTACATCGTATATCCTGAGGTTACCATCCAGTCAGCGTTCACAGACCCGAATTCCTTTCGGGCCGTGTTTACGACATATATAGTAGGCTTCCTGATACTTTTCCCAGGGTTCGTTTACTTCTGGAGCCTTTTCATGCAGGACAAGCGATATTTAAGACAAAAAAAAGTAAAAGAACAGTCCTGATTCTCTGCCTTTTTTTAGCTAGAATAGCTATGCTGTGAAAATTGCATGCTAATGGTGTATCAACCAAAAAAGGAGTGGTACATCATGGCGAAGGATGTTTTATGTGAGGTAAATAACTGTCAATATTGGAAGCACGGCAACCGCTGCAGTGCTGATCAAATATACGTTGTCAGCCATACAGGCGAAACGGCGGACAGCACCAGGGAAACCGACTGCCATACATTTGAGCCGTTAGAATAGCTAAAATATCAAAAAGAACATGAAAAACACCCCTTATTACAGGGGTGTTTTATCTCTTTTTTATGCTTCAAGGCTTGCCATTGGTCCAAAGAATTCGAAGTGAATTCGATCTTCAGTAACTCCAAGCTCTTTTAAGGATGCGTTAATCGATTTCATGAATGGGACAGGTCCGCAGAAATAAAAATCTGCTTGTTCAAGATTTACATTTTCCTGGAGCCATTCTTTCGTTACATATCCTTGTGCGTCAAAACTGTTGTTCTGGCGGTCTTCTTCTGTCGGCGCATCATAGAATACGAATGAATTTACTTTTGCTTTTTCAGCTGTTGCTGCTACTTCATCCTTTAAGGCATGTACTTTTCCGTTTGCGGCAGCATGGACGAAAGTGACTTCTCTTTCTGGCTGAAGATCTGCCAGAGTGTTCAGCATGCTGACCATTGGAGTCAAGCCAACCCCTCCGCTAAGCAGCACAACTGGTGACTTTTTCTCACTATCCAGGAAGAAGTCGCCTGCTGGAGCACTAATATGAAGAATTTCGCCTTCCTCTACATTACTGTGAAGATAATTGGAAACTTTGCCGTCTGGAGTTTGCATACCCGCTTCTTTTTTTACGCTGATACGGTAGTAGCCTTTTCCTGGTGCATCAGACAGGCTGTACTGGCGGATATGTGTAAACTCTTCCCCTTCTGCCTCAAGCTTGATGCTGATATACTGGCCAGGCTTAAAATCAGCGATGGCTCTTCCATCAACTGGCTTTAAGTAAAATGAAGTGATGACTTCACTTTCCTCAATTTTATTATCGACAATGAAAGGACGGAAACCATCCCAGCCGCCTTTTTGGTTCGCAGCTGCATCATACATTTCTGCTTCCACTGAAATAAAGGCGTCTGCAATCACACCATATGCTTCTGCCCATGCATTGATAATTTCATCCGTTGCTGCCTCTCCAAGCACTTCTTTAATTGCAAGGAGCAAATGCTTTCCTACAATCGGATAATGCTCTGGTTTGATTCCAAGGCTGCGGTGCTTATGTGCGATTTGGTTCACAACCGGAAGGATCGCTTCCAGGTTATCGATATATTTTGCAGCGGCATAAACAGTCCCAGCCAATGCCCTTTGCTGTCTGCCTTGCTTTTGATTAGCATGGTTAAAAATATTAAGAAGTTCTGGATGGTTTTCGAACATTGTTTTGTAAAAAACAGTTGTGATTTGTTCACCATGAACTTCTAGTACAGGTACTGTAGATTTTATGATTTCAATTGTTTTAGCGTTTAGCATTCTTTACACTCCCTTATGTCTTATCTATTTTGCAGAGGCGTTAACCTCATTCCCATAGTGATTATATAAAATTACACATAGCGAGTAAGTGATGCAAATCACACTATCGCAAAATAGTTAATTCGGGCTAATTTTAAATAAAAAAACAGCACGAAAAAACCAGTGCTGTTATCCTAAAATATAATTTTTTCCTCAAAAATCGTTACTTCCTTCAGACGCTTCCTGTTAAGTTCAAAACCGATTCCTGGACGATCCGGCAATGTAATGGAACCACCTTGGACTTTAATTTCAGGATCGATAATATCTTTTTCCCAATAGCGGTCAGAACCGGAAATGTCACCTGGAATGGTGAACCCTGGCATTGAAGCTAGAGCGAGATTATGGGCTCTGGATATTCCGAATTCGATCATTCCACCTGCCCAGACAGGAATACCCTTGTCTGCACAAAAATCATGGATCCTCTTTGCTTCCCCTAAGCCGCCTACCCGGCCAATTTTTATATTAATGACTTTACAGCTTCCTAGCTCGACTGCTTTTCTTGCATCATTAAAGGTTAGGATGCTTTCATCAAGGCAAATTGGCGTCGAAATTTGAGACTGGAGCTTGGCATGATCAACAATATCATCATAGTCCAGTGGCTGCTCAATCATCAGCAGGCCATATTCATCCAGAGCCTTAAGGCGCTCGGCATCTTCTAATGTATAGGCGGAGTTCGCATCAGCCAACAATAGCAAATCCGGAAACTTTTTTCGAATCCCTGCGATAAACTGAATGTCATTTTCCGGGCTGATTTTCACTTTCACACGAGTATAACCTTTTTCTAGATAGCTTTCTATCTGAGAGATCGCAGCTGGCAAATTAGGATTCCCTACGACAACGCCAGAAGGAATGGTGTCGACCGTCCCTCCCAGCAGTTTCGATAACGGCTTACCCTCCCGCTTCGCCTGCATGTCCCACAAGGCTGTTTCAATCGCCGCTTTTGCCATTTGGTTTCTTCTGATTGAACTGAACATAGCAAGGGCTTCATCAGGGTGGACTATTCCTTTCTCCTTGAGTAGTGGAATGATAAAATCCTTAAGTACATGCCAGGATGTCTGAACAGTTTCTTCTGTGTACCAGGGTGAGGAAAAGGCAACTCCTTCACCGAAACCGCTGACGCCATCTTTTCCCTCCACTTCAACAATAATTGCTTCCCTTTCGGTTACTGTACCTAAGTGGGTTGTAAATGGCTGCTTTAATGGCATTTTTATCAAAGATAATTTGATTGACTTAATATTCATGGACGCCCCAATTCAAGCCATTCCCGCAGCTTTCGCCTTAACAATTTTTTTGCAGCATTTCTGGGCAGGCTGTCGACAAGTAAGATTTTTTTCGGAAGCTTGTACTTTGCAAGCTTTTGCCCGCAAAGCTCGAGTAATTCTTCCTCTAAGTCATCAACTCCATCCTTCTGAACAATAAACGCAACCGGAACCTGTCCCCATTGTTCATCCTCTGCTCCGATCACACCGGCATCCGCAACGCCTTGATGAGAAAGCAGTACACCTTCAATCTCAGCAGGGTATATATTCTCTCCGCCAGAAATAATCAAATCAGAACGCCGATCAAGGACATACAGGAAACCATCATTGTCTAAATAGCCTATATCCCCTGTGTGTAACCAGTGATCACGAATTTTGTCTGCTGTTTCGTCCACTCTGTTCAGATAGCCAATCGTAACATTCGGCCCTTTGACAATGATTTCTCCTTCAGCTCGAGAAGGAACTTCAATCCCATCCACGTCAACAATCTTAATCTGGTTAGGAAATAATGCTTTCCCTGCTGAACCTAACCGTTCAATGCTGTATTCTGGTGACAGCGTTGCGAACTGTGATGATGTTTCAGTCATCCCGTAAGTTTGAAATACTGGAATTTGCTTTTCGAGACAGTTCTCGAGCATCGGAAGTGGCGCTGGACCGCCGCCAAGCAGCATGCACCTGAAACTTCTCGGCAGTTTCTCCCCGCCCAGCTCATTCAGGATTCTCCTAAGCATAGTACTGACGACCGACATCACTGTAATTCTTTCACTGCGAATATCTTCTATTGCCTTCCGTTCATTAAAAGTGTTGTGCAGAACCACTGGCATACCATAAATCTGGCTTCTCATTAAAATAGAATAGCCGCTGATATGAAAGATTGGCACAGTACACAGCCATTTATCCTGTTCATGCAAGCCAAGATTTAGTGCTGATGCTGTTGCACTCCACCAATGATTTCCGTAAGTCTGCATGACGCCTTTTGGATTACCCGTTGTTCCCGACGTATACATAATCGTTGTGACATCCTGCATGTCAAATTCCTCGAGGATGACCGGCTCAGCGCTATCGACCTTATGAAGTTCTTCTGTACTGATTGAGTGGAAATGAATATTAATAGAAGCAGCTTTATTCCTAAAACCCTCTTCATAAATGAGCAAATCTGCTGAAGAGTCATTCAGCTGCCATGATAATTCCTCGGCTGTAAGGCGATTGTTAAGAATAACCGTGCGTACTCCAGCCATTTGCAAAGCATACAAAATGATTGCTGAATCTGCCTGATTAGAAAAAAGAACAGCTGCTGTAGAGTCAGTAGCAAAGCCAAGAGCATTAAGCCTTCCGGTTATATCCTTCGCCTTTTCAAAGACTTCTTTAAACGAATATGTATGTCCTTCAAAAATTAACGCTTCACGATTCGGAGTCAACTCTGACCTTTTTTTCAGCCAGTTTGGCATCGATGCTCCCATTTTGTAACCACCTCTTTGATTTTACATATACCTTACATAATCCTATTTGCATGACGATGGATCATACATCTAACACATTTGCATTTATACGAAAACAGCCTGATGGATATCCATCAAGCTGTTTTTTACTGCATTTAAAATAGACAAAGGATCAAGGGAACCTTGGGAACTGGCCAAAGTCTGGCTTACGCTTTTCCTTGAAAGCATCGCGGCCTTCTTTTGCTTCATCCGTTGTGTAATAAAGCAATGTTGCATCTCCCGCCATTTGCTGAAGCCCAGCAAGTCCATCCGTATCTGCATTCATTGCTGCTTTTAAGAAGCGAAGTGCTGTAGGGCTCTTTTCAAGGATTTCTTCACACCACTTGAGTGTTTCCTCTTCAACCTGGTCAAGAGGCACAACCGTATTGACAAGACCCATATCAAGTGCTTCCTGAGCATTGTACTGGCGGCATAGGAACCAGATTTCGCGTGCCTTTTTATGGCCAACGATTCTTGCTAAGTAGCCAGAACCGTATCCAGCATCGAAGCTGCCTACTTTAGGGCCAGTCTGGCCGAAAATAGCGTTGTCAGCCGCAATTGTCAAATCACAGACTACGTGAAGGACATGGCCGCCACCGATTGCATAGCCTTTTACCTGAGCGATAACCGGCTTAGGGATTACACGGATCAAACGCTGAAGGTCAAGGACATTCAAACGAGGAATCTGGTCTTCACCAACATATCCACCATGTCCGCGAACCCTCTGGTCTCCGCCTGAACAGAATGCATCATCTCCAGCACCTGTTAGAACAATAACTCCAACGCTGGAATCGTCACGTGCATAAGCAAAAGCGTCAATCAATTCCATTACCGTCTTTGGTCGGAATGCATTGCGCACTTCTGGGCGATTAATGGTGATTCTAGCGATCCCATTATAAGTTTCATAAAGAATATCTTCATACTTGCGTTCTGAAACCCATTCTACTGTCATTAAGAAAACCTCCTATTTATGTATTCGACAAAAACTCATTTACTATTGTACCAAATTTTTTCGGTTCTTCCACATGAATTGCATGTCCGCAATCTTTTATCGACAAATGATAAGCATTTGGAAGCTTTGAAACCATTTCTTCTGCAATGTCACAGAACTTTGTATCCAATGTACCGGTTACCAGTAATGTTTCAAAATCAAAGCCCGCCAGCTTGTCCCACCATGAAGGCTGCGCCCCGGTCCCCATCCCCCTCAGGCTGTTTGCAAGGCCAACCGGGTTATTTTGGAGCCTTTGACTCCTTATTTGTTCCCTGACTTTGGCAGGCAAATTCAATTGTGATTGAAAAAGGGGAATCGACTCCCAATATTCAATGAACGTTTTCAACCCAGCCTCTTCAATCTTTGATGCAAGATTATGGTCCTGTTGAATTCTGGTTTTCTTTTCTGATTCCCTTTTTAATCCTGGAGTCGTACTTTCCAGCACCAGTTTCCTTACCTTATCAGGATAGAGACTGGCAAAGGTGATGGCCACTCGCCCACCCATTGAATACCCAAGTAAATCTGTTTTCTCAATTCCCATCATGTCTAAAAGAACTTTCAGATCATTTGCCGCATTCACGATATTATATCGGTCTGCCATATCAGGGGAATCTGTTTGTCCATGTCCAATCAAATCCACCATAACAAGAAGAGAATGTTTTTCCCATATAGGACAAAACGGCTTCCATGTAGAAGCCGCACCTGTAAAACCATGGAGCAACAGCAGTGGAAAACCATCTCCGCACTTCTCGACATTATATCGGACGCCGTTTATCATGGTTATCATTGTTTGTCACCTTTTTGCACTAATGTTATTTCCCGGGAAACAGATTTCCACAAATCTCGATGTTCTGTCAGGTTTCTATCCCTCATTGTCTGGATTTCCATCACTTTCAAACCACTTATTTTTTGATTTTGAATGAAAACCTCTTCAAAATGATCCCAGTCCTTTATTACATCGAATTTCCCTTTATACATTTCGACAACATGGCTGAAATCAAGATCCAGCGGTGTGCCAAAAAGCCTTTCAAAATGCTTTGGCTCATTTGCCTGAGGAAGGAATGAAAAGATTCCGCCGCCATTATTATTAATCAATAAAATATTGATGTTAAGGTTATACATTTTAGCTGCCATTAATCCATTCAGATCATGGTAAAATGTAAGGTCTCCAAGCACAAGATAGCATGGCTGCGAAACGCTTGCCACTCCCAGTGCTGTTGAAACAATTCCATCGATTCCATTTGCTCCTCTATTTGCCATCACCTTGATGTTCTTGTTATTGAAAAAGAAAAATGAATCAAGGTCACGGATTGGCATACTATTGCCGACAAACAGCGTTGAGCCTTCCGGAAGCATCTCAGCAAGCTGATAGAATAGTTTCCCTTCACTCATTTCTTCCACCTCTGAAACGACAGACAATTGTTCTTTGGCAATGTTATTTGCTGTACGCCATGTCTCTAGGTATCCTGAATTGTTTACAGAATCAATAGAACTGCGCACCTTCTTGCAAAATACCACTTCGTCGCAATATAGCATGTCAGACGCTGACATCGATGGCTCGCGCCAGCCTGCCCCGCCATCAATTACAAATTGGCGGGCATCTCGGTTTTCTATTATGAAAATGGTCAATGCTTTTGAAATCGGCATCGCTCCAAAGCGGATGATCAAATCAGGTTTCAATGCTTCCTTCGCATCCTCAATCCTCAAAAATGCATCATAGGCATCGATTATATAGCTGCTGTCATGCTTCCCACTCCGCAGTTGTGATAGAGGATCCGCTACAATCGGGAACTTCAGCTGGTCAGCCAGGGCAATCACTTCCTCGGCAAACTCTTTGCTGTCGATTTGGCCGCAAACAATGATTCCCTTGCGATAGGCTGAGAAATCCTCACTGATTTTGCCAAAGACCTCATCCGAGAGGCTCAAATGTCCTGTATGTATGTCAACATATCCTCCAGATCGTTCAGCCAATTCAAATAATCCCTCATCCATTTTTGGAATTAGCGGTTCTCTGAACGGGAAGTTCAAGTGGACTGGCCCTGCTGGATAACCTGAAGCTATTGCTGCAGCCCTTGCACATACAGTGCGTGCATAACGGATCATTTCATCTGTTTTTTCCGGCGGCGCCATTTCAACGTACCATTTTACATTCTTTCCATATAGGTGAATCTGATCTATCGCCTGGGGTGCGCCAACATCCCGAAGTTCATGGGGGCGGTCTGCAGTCAAAACGATTAATGGAACGCGAGAAATGCTCGCTTCGATCACAGCGGGATAATAATTGGCTGCCGCTGTACCTGAAGTGCATAGAAGCGCCACAGGCCTGCTTGTCGCTTTAGCAATCCCAAGGGCAAAGAATGAAGCCGAACGTTCATCCACATGCACATGGATTCGCAAATCAGGATGCTCAGACATCACCAATGCCATTGGAGTCGATCTCGATCCTGGACTGATGACAACATCCTTCACTCCTGTTTTTGACAACTCCGCTACGAACGCCGCGATATATGCTGTTAAACCTTCCTGGTGGCTCATGATTTTTTTCCTCCAAGTGCTGCAAGCATCGGACGGAACTTGATGCTAGTCTCTTTATATTCACTTTCAGCATTAGAATCCGCTACAATTCCGCAGCCCGCAAACAATGACGCTTCATTGCCCTGTATTAGTCCGGATCGAATCGCAACGGCGAATTCCCCATTGCCGCGATAATCAAGCCAGCCTAGCGGAGCGGCATAGAGACCGCGATCGAGCTGTTCCACTTCTCTGATCTTATCCACTGCAGCCTGTTTAGGCAGTCCGCCAAGAGCAGGCGTAGGATGCAGTCTATTCACCAAATGCAGTATAGAAGTACCTTCACGGTTTTTCCCGATTACAGGTGTATACAAATGCTGAATATATTTCATTTTCATCAATTCAGGCTGATCCGGGAGAATGACCTCATCACATGTTTCCTGCATAGCTGCCTTTATCATATCGACAACATATTGATGTTCGATTAGATTCTTTTGGTCATTTAGAAGCTCATCGCCCAATTTCTTATCTTCATCTGGAGTAGTGCCTCTGCCGATCGATCCTGCAAGGCACGCTGAAAACAGGCTTGACCCGTCCTTCTTTACCAGTCTTTCTGGGGAAGCCCCGATAAAGCAGTCACCATTTGATTCAAAGGCGAAAGTAAAGCTTTCTCTTTGCTCATCAAGCAAATTCTTCAGGACGCTTTCTGCCTGGATGGTATCAGTAAAATGAAGACGCAGCTCCCTTGCAAGCACCACTTTTTTCAGCTCGCTGTCACTAAAATCATGAACAACTTCAGTAATCGTTTCTTTCCACGCTTCCGGATTCATCTCAACAATTTCTTTCATCTCAAGTTGGGCCAGTACAGGCTTATGGTTTGACAGAGAAAGGACTTCCTGACGCTCTTTCATGACTTTCTCAAATAAAGATAAATCATCATGCTGAGTGCAGACTAAATTGGTTGTAAAGTAGGCCTCACCTTTGAAGATGGTCAGCATATATTTCGGCAAATGGAAAAGAGCAGCTGAAAACTTGGACCACAAAGCAGTCTTCTCTTTCAGCGGATCGAAAGAAAAACCGCCAAACAACGATGGTCCTGTGCCATTTACCTTATAACTATTATAGACAAGAGCGTTTTCTGTGAAGCGCTTCCACTCTTTTTCAACATGAAAAAAGCGGTCAGCATCCTGATCCGACTGTATTTGCGCGCATATTCCCAAGCCAGCAATGACGAAATCACCTTCTGGGTCCTTCCAGAAAAAGCGTTCTCCTAAAAATTTGTCCTTTCCTGAAGCAAAAAAATAAAATGGATCTATATTTTCTATTTTATGGACTTCGCTGACCAGTATAGACTGAGATAGTCCTTTGGCCCGCTCAATCGCATCAAGAATTCCCTGTCTTAGTTCTGTTTCTCGAATGGCAACCAAAAAAATCCCCCCAATAACAGCCTCTCATCTGTTATCACACGTTTAAAAGCTTATTTTAAGATACACCTCATAAATAACTATGTCAATTATAGCAAACTGCACAAAACTAGTGTTTTCCTTATTATATATTAACACCTTTTTCAAAAGGTGTTTCCCACAAAGCTTGCTGTTTTCGTGCTCCTGATCGTTGGGGTATCTTTTCTTTCATATTATCATTAACTTTTCATATATACCGACTAATTATCCAAGATATTAGCTCTATTATACAGGGCTGTTGATTTTCGTTCCAGGCGCTTCGCTTTCCGCGGGGCTGGCGCTGAGCCTCCTCGTCGCTTTGCTCCTGCGGGGTCTCATCTGACCAGCTGCGCCCGCAGGAGTATACGCGCCTTCCACTACAATCAACAGGGTTTAGAAATCAAAATCAGCTTTAACAGAGCCTTAAAAATAAAAACCAACAAAACAATACAACCAACAAAATCTTCCATATAAAACACGAAAATACTAATTGACAGTGCTTATGTGAAAATCTACACTTATTATTGTAAGGCAATTTTGCCTAGATGTTAAACATCTTTTTGACAAATTTGGCTCATTTAGATAAAATAATTAGGTTTGATATATTGATATTAAGGGAGAGAATTAGATATGCAACCACAGCTACAGCCTAGTTCTTCACCATTGACTGGATCTGATTGGAGAGTCTGGTGGCAGCTTACACGGCCCCATACACTTACAGCTGCATTTGCCCCTGTCCTGCTGGGCACTGCTTTAGCTATAGAAACAAACGGAATCCATTGGGGATTGTTTCTTGCAATGCTGATTGCGAGCTTGCTGATCCAGGCCGCGACCAATATGTTCAATGAATATTATGATTATGTTCGCGGTCTTGATAACGAGAATTCAATAGGGATTGGCGGAGCGATTGTCCGTCACGGCATTAAGCCGAAAACAGTTCTAAACCTGGCTTTCAGCCTTTACGGAATCTCTGTCCTTCTTGGTGTATATATCTGCATGAACAGCAGCTGGTGGGTTGCTGCTGTCGGGGTTATCTCCCTTGCTGCTGGATACCTCTACACTGGCGGTCCGCTTCCAATTGCTTATACTCCATTTGGAGAGCTTGTCGCAGGCTTTTTCATGGGCGTCCTGATCATTCTGATTTCGTTTTACATTCAGACAGGTACGATAACAGAAACGAGTGTACTCGTCTCAGTGCCAAGCTTCCTGCTGGTTGGAGCGATCCTCCTGGCAAATAATATCCGTGACCTTGATGGTGACAAGGAATTTGGCCGCAAGACATTGGCAATCCTACTTGGACGAAAAGGAGCAATCAGATTGCTTGCGGGAATGTTCATCATTTCTTATGGCTGGGTGATCGGGCTGATTATTACCGGAGTTGTTTCACCATGGCTTGCACTGGTTGCCCTCAGTATTCCCAAGGCAATTAAGGCTACAAAAGGTTTCATTGGCAAATCAAATCCATTGCAAATGATGCCGGCAATGGCAGCAACTGCACAGACCAACACAATTTTCGGATTCCTGTTGTCTATCGGAATTTTCATGGGATTAATATAAGACATGAGAAGCTTCTGCCTTTGGCGGAAGCTTTTTCTATGTTTCTTAAAAGTCCAGGCGGGTATTTAGTATGTATGATTCATATCATACTAATGAAACCTAAGGATGTGTAAATATGCTGACAAATGAACAGCTTAACGAATTAAAGCAAACACTTATAGATGAAAAAGAAATGTTGAATACCCAAATCGAAGCTAATAGCGAGGAAGGATATCTGGATGGGAGCCAGCGCGAAGCAACAGGTGAATTATCCTCCTACGATAACCATCCGGCTGACAGTGGAACAGAATTATTTGAACGCACCAAGAACTTTGCAATGGATGAGCATCATGAAGCCCAAATAGAAAAAATCGACAACGCCCTGAAAGCTATTGAGGGCGGAACATATGGCAAATGTGCAGAATGCGGAAAAGAAATTCCGTTTGAACGACTTGAAGCTGTGCCATATACTCTATACTGCGTAGAGCATTCACAGGAACAAAACTTGTCCACTGACAGGCCTTCCGAAGAGGATGTTCTCGAACAAACTCACAACACAGACTTCGACCGCAGGCAAAATGAAGAAATGACCGATAACCGAAACAGTTTTAAGGATGTTGCGGAATTCGGTACTTCTGAAACCCCGGCAGATTTTACAGGCGATCATACGGACTATAATAAACTGTACATTGATAACGAGAAAGAAGGAGGTTTCACTGAAGATTATGAGTCATTCAGCGCCACAGATATGGATGGCAGCGATCGACAGGTCTTCCAAAGTGAAACAGAGGAAGAATACGAAGATATGCTTGATGACGCCGGCATGGAATCACAGCTTGGGGATATCCCTTATAAAGAGGAAGATAGCTATTTAGAAGATAGAAAAGATGAAGATAAAAACCGATCAAAATAATTTAGTATAGCCATACGGCACAAAAGGCTCAGGTTTATAACCTGAGCCTTTTTGATCTGATTTTCCCTAAATAAACAATAACAGCCTAAAAAATTTACAATTATCCCCTGTAGGATTTAATATTAATCTATAATCACGGACAGGGAGCTGGTAATTTTGGATAAATTTAAAGTAGGTATAATTGGGACAGGTTTTGGTGCCAAGGTTCATGCCCCAATGATGAATCACCATGAGGGATTTCATGTTGTGGCAATTTCAAGTGTATCAAGGGGCAATATCGAAGAGGCACGGAATGTCAGTGGAATAGATAAAGTATATACTGACTGGCAGCAGATGCTCGAACAAGAAACTCTAGATTTAGTAGTTGTTGCTTCTGCAGTAAATTTACATAAAGAAATGGCAGTTGCTGCTTACAAAAAAGGCTTTAATGTAGTTTGTGAAAAGCCAATGGCTTTGGATACAAAAGAATCAAATGAGATGATTGCAGCAAGAGATTATGCAGGAAAATGGGGGCTTATCAACCATGAATTCCGCTTTCTGCCGGCACGAACAAAGGTAAAAGAAATTTTAGAAAGTGGCAGACTAGGGAAGGTATTGCATGTCCGCTACCTGTGCTCCTTCGCTAATTATACTGCCCTTATTTCAAAACCCCGCGGCTGGCTGGGACAGGAAGAAAGTGGCGGAGGTATGCTTGGTGCACTTGGCTCCCATATGATCGATTCTCTTCAATGGTGGCTGAACAGTAAATTTAAAGAAGTGTATGGCCAGTTGCCAATCCATATTCCTGTACAGACCGATCATAACGGAATTAAAGAACAGAGGACAGCTGATGATGCATTCCAGATCATTGGCACTCTGGAAAATGGGACCTCTGTAACGGCCGAGCTAATTTCTGCGGCACTTCAAACTGAAAACACATGGCGACTTGAAATATTTGGTACGGAAGGTACACTTGTTATGCTGGACGATAAAAAGGTTCTGATATCCGCTGGAAATTCCCTTTTTGAAGAAGTTGAATTAGTACCTGATCTAGAAGCACCTCCAAGCATGCCCCAAATCGCAGCAAGATACTATAATGGATTCCAAAGAGCTTTAGATGCACTCCATGCAACCCTGGTTTCCGGAAAAAAACACCCCTATCTTGCCGATTTTGAAGATGGATCTTCCACTCAAAAGGTATTAGATGCTATCAGGAAATCTGCGCGCGAAGGAAGAAAAGCAGAAGTCAAGTAAATGTAATGGATTCATAAATTAAGAAAGTGACGTGTGCTAATACACTCGTCACTTTCTTTATGGTATTTAGTCTTTAATTTCATTGGGAAACTAATTCAGTTTACACCTTTAGGGAAGACTTTATTTTCCAAATCTGGTCCGCATATTCGGTAATGGTCCTGTCGCTTGAGAAAAATCCTGACTTTGCAATATTAACGAGGCTCATCTGCAGCCAGGCATTGCGGTCCAAATATTTCCTGCTAACCTCCTGATGGGCAGTGGCATAGGAATCAAAATCTCGCAGAACAAAATATTGGTCATTGTGACCAAGCAAGGAATCGTAGATCTCAGTAAAATGATTCTCTGTATCCGGGAAAAATCCATTAATCAGCTGATCCACCACTTCACGGATACGCTTGTCATGATGGTAATATTCGAGTGAATGATAACCGCCATTGTTTTGGTAATCCAGCACTTCTTCAGCGGTCAAGCCAAACAGGAAGATATTATCCCGGCCAACCAAGTCTTTGATTTCCACATTGGCACCATCAAGGGTACCAAGCGTCAATGCACCATTCATCATGAATTTCATGTTACCCGTTCCGGAAGCTTCCTTGCTTGCTGTTGAAATCTGCTCGCTGATATCCGCAGCAGGGAAGATTTCTTCTGCCAAAGACACCCGATAGTTTTCGAGGAAGACAACCTTTAGCTTCTCATTTACGGCTTGATCGTTATTTACCTTGTGGGCAACACTATTAATCAATTTTATGACCTTTTTAGCAAAGTAGTAACCTGGTGAAGCTTTTGCTCCAAAAATGAAAGTCCGCGGATACAATAAAGCTTCAGGATCCTCCTTAAGAGCATTATACAAATGCATGATGTGGAGGACATTCAGCAGCTGGCGCTTATATGCATGCAGCCTTTTTACCTGAACATCAAAAATCGATTCAGTATCAATTTTCAAACCAGTTTTATCAAAGATCCTGTTTGCCAATCTCAGTTTATTTGCCTGTTTAATAGCATGCATTTTATCAAGGAAAGCAGAATCTTCTCTAAACCTCATTAACTCCTCAAGCTGTTGAGGTGCTGAAATCCATTCAGCTCCAATTGAATCCGAAATCAACCCAGACAATTCCGGGTTGGCTTTCAATAGCCAGCGGCGATGGGTGATTCCATTTGTCTTGTTATTGAAGCGCTCAGGATATAACTGATAAAATAAATTCATTTCGCGATTTTTTAATATTTCTGTATGGAGCATGGCCACACCATTGATACTATGGCTGCCAACAATAGCTAAAGGAGCCATCCTGACCTCTCCATGAGCAATAATAGCCATACTTTCAACCCTGCCCCATTCACCAGGATATTGCTCCCAAACCTGCTTGCAAAAACGCTCGTTTATTTCCTCGACAATCATAAATATCCGAGGCAGCAGCGGTTTGAATATCCTGATCGGCCATTTTTCAAGTGCCTCTGCCAGAGTCGTATGATTTGTGTATGAAAGTGTTTCAACGGTAATATGCCATGCATCATCCCAGCCGAGCCCTTCCTCATCCATCAATATCCTCATCAATTCAGGAACAGCAATCGCAGGGTGAGTATCATTAATATGGATGCTGACATAGTCATGGAACTCTAGCAAGCTCTTATTCTTCTTTTTAAAAGATTGCACGATTGCCTTAAGGCTCGCTGCTACAAGGAAATATTGCTGTTTAAGGCGAAGGATCTTGCCTTCATCATGTGTGTCATCAGGATATAAAAACTCGGAAACGGATTCTGTATCCTTTTTATACTTGAAAATATCAGCATTAGCCGGAAACCTGGATGGTTCCGCATTCCAGAGCCTCAAGGTGTTGACTGTTTCAGTCTGGTAACCGATGACAGGCAGGTCGTAAGGAACAGCCATGATCGTCTCAGCATTTAAATGCCTGAACACTAGGCGGCCATTTTCCATCCGGCTTTCGACTTCACCCCAAAATGGGATTTCAACCGCATCGTCTGCTTTGCGTACTTCCCATACGTGTCCGTGACGAAGCCATTGTTCAGGAAGCTCCACTTGATACCCATCAACAATTTTCTGCTCGAACAACCCGTGTTTATAACGGATTCCACAGCCATGACCTGGCAAATCCAACGAGGCAAGTGAATCCAGAAAGCAAGCAGCCAGACGGCCGAGCCCGCCATTGCCAAGCCCAGCATCCGCTTCGATTTCCTCCAGGTGGTCCAGATCGATCCCCAGTTCTTCAAGTCCTTTACATACCACTTTCTCAACGCCCAAATTAATAAGATTATGGCGAAGCAAACGACCCAGCAAGAATTCGATTGACAAGTAATATACCTGCTTCTTTGCTCCTGCGCGGTACAGTTCGTTCGTCTTGATCCAGTCTGCGCTCACATGCTCCCTGATCATATGCCCGAGAGTCTGGAACTGCTCCCGGCTTGTGCTCTCTTCGAAGCTGGTTCCAAACATCATCTCAAGCTTTTTCAAGAAAGTGGTTTTGAATTTGGGAACACTAGAAAACATGCGATTCACTCCTTGAGATGAGATCAGAATACAACTCATTGTATTGTTTAGCTGATTGTGCCCAGCTGTAATCTGTTTCCATGGCATTTCTGGCCAGTCTTTCCCATTTTTCTTCTTGGCGGAAGAGTGATATTGCTTTTTCAATTGTAAACAGCATGTCATGGGCATTGAAATTTTTGAAGGTAAAACCGTTCCCCTCACCGTTAAACTCATTATACGGCTGGACAGTGTCATTCAGGCCGCCCGTTTCCCTGACAACAGGAACCGCCCCATAACGCATCGCAATCATCTGGCTCAGCCCGCAAGGTTCAAATTGTGAAGGCATGAGGAAGATATCAGCGCCCCCATAAATCTGATGAGCCAAATCTTCATCAAAGCCAATATATGCCTTGCATTGTTCAGGATATTTTTCTGACATATCCCTGAAGAATTGTTCAAATTCAGGGTCTCCTGTACCCAGGACTACTAACTGTATTCCAGTCGCCATTATTTCATGGAATACACCTGTGACTAAATCAAGTCCTTTTTGTTTTGTTAATCTGGTTATCATCGCTGCAACTGGTATTTCTCTGCTTTCCGGAAGTCCAAAAAACCGCTGAATATCTAGCCTATTTTCTACTCGCAATTCATATGATTCCGGACTGAAGTTGCTGGCAAGACCAGCATATGTTTTAGGATCATACAAATCGTGATCAATTCCGTTCAAAATTCCTGTCAGGTCTTCACGTCTCTTTCTCAAAATACCATCAAGCTTTTCTCCATAGTAAGCTGTCTGGATTTCATCCTTATAAGTAGGGCTGACAGTAGTAATATGGTCAGCAGAAATTAAAGCAGCCTTCATGAAATTAGCGTTGCCGAAAAACTCAAGCTGCTCTTTATTGAAATAACGGCTGTCAATGTGCAGCAAGTCACCGAGAATTTCACGAGGGAAAATGCCCTGAAACTGAAGGTTATGAATCGTGAATACTGAACGGATTAATCCATAGCCAGGCTTCTTATAATATTCTGTCCTCAATAAAAAGGGGATCATCCCTGTGTGCCAGTCATGGCAATGAATGACATCAGGAAAAAATTCAACTTCAGCGATAAAATCGAGTACCGCTCGATTAAAAAAGGAAAAACGTTCACCATCATCATAATGGCCATAAAGCGAATCCCGTTTGAAGTAATATTCATTGTCAACAAAGTAAAAGGTAACTCCCTCGTAAACCAGCGTTTCAATCCCGCAATACTGGGAGCGCCAGCCTACCTGTACGCTATACTCTTTCACTTGCTTCATTTCAGAGCGGAATTTTTCCGGAATCATCCCGTACTTCGGCAAAATCACCCTTACATCTGCTCCCAGCTTTTTTAATTCCTTGGGCAGAGATCCGGCAACATCTGCCAAACCGCCAGACTTGATGAATGGGACACACTCCGAAACTGCAAACAATACTTTCACGATCCAGTCCTCACTCCCTGAACCGTACCTTTTCGGATGACAGCTGGTGAACCTTCTGGCGCTGTAATAACAGTACCTGCTTCAATGCGCACATCTTTATCGACAATAACCGATTCCAAAATACAGTTCTCCTTAATTTGTGTTTTTTGCATGATGATACAGTTACGGATAACTGTATTTTTCCCGATTTTGACTCCCCTTGCGATGATGCTGTTCTCCACGGTTCCTTCAATCAGCCCGCCGTTTGCTACCATTGAGTTCCGGACGGATGCCTCTTTTTCATAGCGGGTAGGAGGCTCATCCTTGACCTTTGTTAAAATTGGCCGCTCTTTAGGAAATAGCTGCTTCCATACTTCAGGATTCAGCAAATCCATGCTGGCAGTATAATACTTATCAATTGTATCTACCATTAGTGCATAACCATCACATTGAAAATAGCAAAGCTTAAACTGGCTATCGATATCTGTTACGACATCTCTCATGGTCGAATACCCTGTTTCATTTCTTGTAGCAATCAAGTCCATCAAAAGGGTTTTCTTAACGAGGTATATGCCAAGCGAAGCTCCGTCCTTCTGTACTTCAGTAATATCACAACCCGATTTTAGATGCCAGTCAAGCAACGGCTGAAAATCCATATTAAAAACAGTATACGAATTGGAGATTAACGCATACTCCTGTGTGCTGCGTTCGAAAAAGTCGATATTATCGGCAAAATGGTCAAGCGACCCTATTCCTGGATGATGGGGCTGATCCAGATTAGGCGTAGGGAAGAAAAACAAGCCATCCCTTTTGCGGTTTAAATCCCAGTTCTTTCCTGATCCTAAATGGTCCATCAGTGACCTGTATTGAAATTTCGGAAAAATCGCCACGCTATTGATGCCTGAATTCACCATATTGGATAGGATGAAATCAATCAAACGATATCGCCCGCCAAATGGTATGGCTGCAACAGATCGGTGAAGAGCCAGTTCTTGGAGATCGTCGTGAACTGTTGTTGCGTCTATTACTCCCAATAATTGTTTGTTCATTTCTCTTTCCTCCCGTAATCGGATCAATTAGACTGCAATTCTCCGATTGTCTCTTCCGATACTAAAGTGATTTCATTACTATCAAGTCCCGGTCCAATAATTGTTCCGTCTGGCACACGTACTCCTGGGGATACAATGGCTTTTTCAATCCTGCAATTAAGTCCGATCACCGCATCCGGCATAATCACCGATTCCTTTACTACAGCACCCTTCCTTACTGTCACTCCCTGAAAGACAACTGACTTGGATACTTCCCCTTCAATTTTGCATCCCTCATTGACAAGAGAATCCGTCACTTCGCCTTCCGGACAAATGTATTGCGGCGGCTGATTAGGGTTTACTGAATAGATTCGCCATGACTGATCAAACAGGTTCAATTCGCAGTTCCGGTCCAATAAATCCATATTCGCTTCCCACAGGCTTTGAACAGTTCCTACATCCTTCCAATATCCTTTAAATGGATAGGCAAAAAGTTTCTTTTCTTCTTTTAGCATTAAAGGAATGATATCCTTGCCAAAGTCATGGCTTGATTCAGGATTTTGATCATCCCTTATCAGATATTCCCTTAAAACGCTCCATTTAAAAATATAAATCCCCATAGAAGCAAGATTATTTTTTGCATCTTCAGGTTTTTCTTCAAATTCAGTAATTTTCAATTCAGAATCGGTGTTCATAATGCCAAAACGATTTGTTTCCTCCCACGGTACCTCGATGACAGATATGGTAGCATCCGCACTCTTTTCAATATGGTAATCAAGCATCAGTTCGTAATTCATTTTGTAAATATGGTCACCAGAAAGAATCAGCACATATTCAGGGTCATATTGGTAGAGATAATTCAAATTTTGATAGATCGCGCTTGCGGTTCCGGAATACCATTTCACCTCGGATGTTTCAGCGTATGGCGGCAGCACAGTCACACCGCCATCCTTTCTGTCAAGGTCCCACGCACTTCCTATCCCGATATAAGAGTTCAGTAAAAGCGGCTGGTACTGTGTCAATACACCAACAGTAAAGATTCCCGAATTCGTGCAGTTGCTAAGAGGGAAATCAATGATCCGATATTTGCCGCCAAAAGGGACAGCTGGCTTAGCTAGGTTCTTTGTCAATGAGTGCAGCCGGCTTCCTTTTCCTCCTGCCAACAGCATTGCTACGCATTTCTTCTTTTGCATGATTGTTTCTCCCCTTTCTTTTGATAACAGGACGTAAAATCGAAATTCCGAATGGAGAAATATTCATTTCTATAGAATATGGCCTTCCATGGAAGGCTATTTCTTTCGCTTCAATCACCTTTTTATTGATAAAACCAGAGCCCCCATATGGCGGGGAGTCGCTGTTCATTATTTCCCGGTACTCACCTGGCCTTGGTACTCCGATCTTATAATCGCTGTATAATTTTTCAGTAAAGTTGCAGACAATCACAAGTATTTCTTCCGGGTTCTTTCCTTTTCGAATAAAGGAAAATATCGACTGCTCATGGTTATCCGCATCAATCCATTCAAACCCTTCATAGCTCTGGTCCACTTCATATAATGGCTTTGAACGTTTGTAAAGTTTCATTAACTCCTTCACATAAACGTTCATTTTTTGATGCATTTCATAATCAAGCAGACTCCAGTCCAACTGCTCCTGGTCTTTCCATTCAGAGAACTGTCCGAACTCAGTTCCCATGAAAGTCAGCTTTTTCCCAGGATGTGCTGCCAAGAAGCCAAGCAATAATCTGAGCTGCGCGAATTTTTGCCAGTAATCTCCAGGCATTTTATCAAGCAATGCCTTTTTACCGTGGACCACTTCATCATGTGAAAAAGGAAGAACAAAGTTCTCAGAAAAGGCATACAAGAGAGAAAAAGTTACTTTATCATGTATATGCTTCCTTTCATGTGATTCTGTCTCCATATACTTTAATGTGTCATTCATCCATCCCATGTTCCACTTGTATGTAAAACCAAGCCCTCCATACTCCACAGGAGCTGTCACCTGAGGCCAATCAGTCGAATCCTCAGCAATCATCAAAGCAGCAGGCTCATATACCTTTACAGCCCTATTCAGCTTCTTTAAAAACTCCACTCCATTCGGATTAGCAGTCTGAACTGAATTAGGCCAGTAGATGATATTAGCCACAGCATCAACCCTAAAGCCATCAATATGATATTTTTCAAGCCAGAATAAAGCACTGGAAATCAGGAAGCTTTGGACCTCTGTTTTTCCCAAGTCAAAATTGGCCGTTCCCCAGACACGATTTTCACGATCATTTTCATATTGATATTCATAAACATAGCTGCCATCAAACTGGTACAGCCCATGCGCATCCTTGCAAAAATGTCCTGGAATCCAGTCAAGGATTACTCCAATTCCATTTTGATGGCATAAATCAACGAAATACATAAAATCATGCGGGGTGCCATATCTGCTAGTAACAGAGAAATAACCGGTAGATTGGTAGCCCCAGGAGATATCGAGCGGATGCTCAGTTAGTGGCAATAATTCGATATGTGTATATCCATGCGTTAAAATATATGGAATCAGCTCATCTGCCAGTTCACGGTAAGTAAGGAAAGAGCCATCTGCTGCCTTTTTCCAGGAGCCTGCATGCAGCTCATAGATATACATAGGTTCCTCCAGGCTGCTTTTCCTCTCCCTCTTCTGCAGCCACTTATAATCACTCCATTTATAACCTTCGAGTGGATAAACAATTGAAGCTGTATTCGGCCTAAGCTCTGAAAAGAACGCGTATGGATCTGCCTTTAAAAACCTCTCACCTGCCTGGGTTGTGATTTCATACTTATAAATCGTCCCAGAGAGGTCGCCTTCTAGTACAATCTGCCATACACCTTCATTATTCACTTTGTGCAAACCAAAACCGTTTCCATCCCATTGATTAAAGTCCCCTGCCAGACTCACAGCCCTGGCGTTTGGAGCCCACACACAAAATCGAGTATATGTATTAGATTCATTTTTAATGACATGCGCACCAAATAAATTGTAACTCTGGTACAAAGTGCCTTCATGGAATAGATGCAATTCAAACTCTGTAGGATTGATTACCAAACCCTTCCACCTGCCTTTATTAGAACATGCTTAATATTTTTGGAAACACCCTTTTTCAGTAGTATTCTAGTTAGCAGCGCGAAATCCTTGTAAACATTTTTTTAATATTTCGACAATAAAACTTAATATAATATTAATATCGACAAACACTGACAATTGGTAGCGCTTTAATGTACTAAATCTTCCAATTACGCGAATTATGTTGAAGGAAAGTTTGCTGATCATGAGAAGAGAATAATATTTTTTCAGAGGAAATGTTGAAATCACTCAGATGAAAGATAGTAATAGCAGTAAAAATATTATTAATATGATAACGTTTTCATTTCTACTTAGAAGTTCCTTATTACTTATTGAATTTTATGAGGCGAATATCACATTCTTTATTAGTGGATAAGGAGGTTTTGTACTATATATAGATAAAAGATATACACCTAGGAGCCCTACGCAATTTGTATAAAGAAAACCTGGCGTTATCTGGTTGCTTAATGATTTAACTAACTGGAAGTTCGATTGATTTACCTAATTCCGATTTTATTGAACCTAAAATCATTCTTATTTACCCAATGCAAGATTTTATTAAACCTAAATTGTGTTTAATCTGTTTAGGAATTAGTGAATTAGTAAAAAAACAGCTAACTTTTTGGTTCAGTCTGTCTTAAAGCTCTTTTAACCGAAGGATGTATTAAAAGCAATTGAGGTTTTAGAAACACCTGTTGAATTATGTGGACGGCGCGAGACCCCTTGAAAATGCTATCCCATTTCCTTCGTGGGCAGGTAATTGAGGAAGCATTTCAAAGTTCTGCTGGATGAACGCGTCTTGTGGTACATAGGTGAAAATGACCGCCTGAGTATCATCTCAAACCTAAGGCGCGTCCATTGACATGGCTGCCCCGGGCCCCGCCAAAGTAGAATTTGGTCTATGAAAAGCCTACTGTAAGGCTTTTTCACATTTCTTCCGAGGAAAGCGGATGGCTGGAGCGGAAATCAACAAATAAGGTTAACTTAGCCAAAAAGAAAAAAAGCCGTTAGCAATTTTGCTAACAGCTTTC
Organism: Bacillus sp. JJ1122; assembly: GCF_036964885.1. NCBI lineage: Bacteria > Bacillati > Bacillota > Bacilli > Caryophanales > Bacillaceae > Bacillus > Bacillus sp. JJ1122. The sequence continues at coordinate 382,394 of NZ_JBALQL010000014.1, forward strand.
CTTATGACCCCTACGGGATTCGAACCCGTGTTACCGCCGTGAAAGGGCGGTGTCTTAACCGCTTGACCAAGGGGCCTTATGGCGGAGAAGGAGGGATTTGAACCCTCGCGCCGGTTACCCGACCTACACCCTTAGCAGGGGCGCCTCTTCAGCCTCTTGAGTACTTCCCCATATGGCTCCGCAGGTAGGATTCGAACCTACGACCGCTCGGTTAACAGCCGAGTGCTCTACCACTGAGCTACTGCGGAATAATAAAATGATAAAAAAAATGGGCCTAAATGGACTCGAACCATCGACCTCACGCTTATCAGGCGTGCGCTCTAACCAGCTGAGCTATAGGCCCTTATGGAGCGGGTGAAGAGAATCGAACTCTCATCATCAGCTTGGAAGGCTGAGGTTTTACCACTAAACTACACCCGCAAAAAATGGGGCGACTGATGGGAATCGAACCCACGAATGCCTGAACCACAATCAGGTGCGTTAACCACTTCGCCACAATCGCCATATTTCAAAATGCATATTAAATTAAAAAAAAATAAAGGTGGCTCAGGACGGAATCGAACCGCCGACACAAGGATTTTCAGTCCTTTGCTCTACCGACTGAGCTACTGAGCCACAAATGGCGGTCCCGACCGGGATCGAACCGGCGATCTCCTGCGTGACAGGCAGGCATGTTAACCGCTACACCACGGGACCAAAGTTTTTTTCAAATGTATTACTTGAAAAAAACTTAATTGCGGGGGCAGGATTTGAACCTGCGACCTTCGGGTTATGAGCCCGACGAGCTACCGGGCTGCTCCACCCCGCGACGGTAATAAATGCAAATTAAATTATGGAGGAGGTAGAGGGATTCGAACCCCCGCGCGGTGTTACCCGCCTGTCGGTTTTCAAGACCGATCCCTTCAGCCGGACTTGGGTATACCTCCGTGAAATAACAAACAATATATGGTGGACCTTGTAGGACTCGAACCTACGACCGGACGGTTATGAGCCGTCTGCTCTAACCAGCTGAGCTAAAGGTCCATGTTTAGCCTAGATTGAATAGGTTCAACCAGATTGTAAAATTGGTAGCGGCGGAGGGGATCGAACCCCCGACCTTACGGGTATGAACCGTACGCTCTAGCCAGCTGAGCTACACCGCCAAATTAAATTTTCAAAAAGATATGGTGGAGCCTAGCGGGATCGAACCGCTGACCTCCTGCGTGCAAGGCAGGCGCTCTCCCAGCTGAGCTAAGGCCCCATATTATATCAGTAGCATGGTCGGGAAGACAGGATTCGAACCTGCGACCCCTTGGTCCCAAACCAAGTGCTCTACCAAGCTGAGCTACTCCCCGATATAGAGTAAAATATTGGCGCGCCCGAAAGGAGTCGAACCCATAACCTTCTGATCCGTAGTCAGACGCTCTATCCAATTGAGCTACGGGCGCATATGATGTTAAATCGAAAATGGTGCCGAGGACCGGAATCGAACCGGTACGGTAGTCACCTACCGCAGGATTTTAAGTCCTGTGCGTCTGCCAGTTCCGCCACCCCGGCTAAGGAACTTTTGGAGCGGAAGACGGGATTCGAACCCGCGACCCCAACCTTGGCAAGGTTGTATTCTACCACTGAACTACTTCCGCATACATATTTTTTTTTAGAAAAAATGGTGCGGGTGAAGGGAGTCGAACCCCCACGCCTTGCGGCGCCAGATCCTAAGTCTGGTGCGTCTGCCAATTCCGCCACACCCGCATATAAAGTTGAAATGGTGAGCCATGAAGGACTCGAACCTTCGACCCTCTGATTAAAAGTCAGATGCTCTACCGACTGAGCTAATGGCTCGTACGTTTGTAATTAGGTTAAAGATGGTGCCGGCGAGAGGACTTGAACCCCCAACCTACTGATTACAAGTCAGTTGCTCTACCAATTGAGCTACACCGGCAAATGTAATGGTGGAGGATGACGGGATCGAACCGCCGACCCTCTGCTTGTAAGGCAGATGCTCTCCCAGCTGAGCTAATCCTCCATTTGAAACTGCCCGGCGACGTCCTACTCTCACAGGGGGAAACCCCCAACTACCATCGGCGCTGAGAAGCTTAACTTCCGTGTTCGGTATGGGAACGGGTGTGACCTTCTCGCTATCGTCACCAGACATTTTTTAAAGACAATATCTATTATATCGTCTTTTATGCAATTTGCAAGAGGAATTTTTCATTCCCTCAAAACTAGATAATGTGTAAGAAGAATTAGAAGAACGAGTAATCTATTT
>NZ_JBALQL010000015.1:0-6980 GCF_036964885.1 Bacillus sp. JJ1122
AAAAGGGGGCACAGTTCATTTTGGAAGATGCCTTTATTTAAAACTTACTTAAATACTCTCTCCATTAATTGATACCCCTCTTGATAAGGAGCCAGGTTATATGTTCCCATCCTGTACACCATTTCATTTCCCTGATAAAAAATCAGACTTCTGCCTGGAAGACCATAACGTTCAGCCATTTCTACATATTGAGCAAAGTTTTGTACTCCGCTAGCCATTTGGTGAGGCGAGTAGGTGTCGATCTCAATATTTATACCGATTCCGTTTATTTGTGCTCGTAAAAAAGCTAGATGCAAACGCTTCTGTGTATCGGTTAATTTTAGGCGGAATGTATTTGGCTGAAGGTACACGCCATCAAATCCGTAAATCTTCCAATTCTCGAAGTTATTCGAGAGGGCGTGAGGCGAGTAAATAAATTTCTTTTTCTGAGTGTGGATGGTTTTAGCCGTGTTTTCCACTAGAAGTTCATCTTCCAGTGAGCCAACGGTTTCATTCAGCCAATAGTACCCTTTAAAAGTTAAATTTGAATAACCTGCCTTTTGCCATTTAGATTGGACATCGTTCATATACCATGTAACGAGATTGGACCTTTCGTTCAGGTTATTTGCCCGTTTCTTTCCATCTAACCCAAAAATGGCTTCTTTTTGTTTAGGGTAAGGAATGGCAATGTAGACATTGGCCTTCTTGCCTTTTTGTTTTGCCGCCGTGTTAAGGTTTTCAAGTGCGCCGTCCGCAGCAAACGTTCTCTCGGCATACCATCTCCACTCCGCATAATTGGCGTGATTGCTTGATATCTGGCCAAACTCTCCACTTGGATAACTTCGTCCTAATATAATGAAGGTATCGAAGAATGGCCCTCTTGATTCATCGTTCGGTTTGATGCTGATATATGGTTCAAAGAACTCTGGTGTAAATTTCATAGGGTTTTCATTTCCATTATAAATGAGAACTCCATTGCCAATTCCGGAATCTGTCATCATACCGGTTTGATCATCGTAGTTCATAAGTGAGTTGCTGACCGGATGAACCGTTGCTTTAGGATATTTTAAAGCCAGGTCGATTGCCTGGTCAGCCTTTCTTACTTTATGTAAAACTTTCCCGTTTTCTTTTATTGCATACTCTAAAGGTTCACTGTAGATTCGTGCCAGGAATACTGAGAATTGCGCGCGGCTTACAGAAACTTCTGGCTTGAAGGTGCCGTCCTTGTATCCAGATGTCACATCATTCTCCGCAATAGCATCAATGAAGGTGTAATATGGATTTGATTTTGGCATATCCTTAAACGACGATTTGCCAGCCCCCTTGTAATTGTAAGCTACGGCAATTGCCTTAGCCATTTCTTTGCGGGTTAATGGCTTATCAGGCATAAAGCTCTTTCCGTTTAAAGTGAACATGCCTTTCTCCATAACAGTTAAAACTTCCTTATATCCGCCCATTGTCGGTTTCATATCAGAAGGAACAATTTTAGGATTTGATGGAGCCTCTAAACGCATGGCGCGAACCAACATAATTGCTGCATCTTTCCTAGTCAGGATTACTAACGGTTTAAATTCACCAGACGCAAACCCTTTAATAACCCCTTTGCTGGAAAGGAAACGGATTTCATCATGTGCCCAATGATCTCTGGGGACATCCTTGAAAATCAAACTACTCGCTTTTACAGGGTTTGAAAATAAAGATAGCAATACCATAAAACTAGTGGCCATTAAGGTAAGCCTCTTCATAATAGTGCAATTCAAACTAACACTTCCCATTCACCCATCTCCTAAACTATAAATAACAAATAATGTGAAAAATACACACATTTTCCATTGTATAGTAAAAAGTACCTAAACACCATAGGGTAACCTAGTGAAATTTTAACTAAGTACAGCGTTAATTCATTGGGGGTCAGACCCCCGGCGCGGTGATGCGTTAAGGAGAAAAAGAAAAAGACACGATGTATTAGTTACAACGTGTCTTTAGTTCTTATAATTAAATTTTTACATAAATTCCTTAAAAAGGGTATTATTAACTTAATTGTTTGATTTCCTAATGCTCAAAAGGCAAATCGACATTTTCGATAGGGCCAGCGGCGTTAACAGCCGATTGTGTGACAGGAACACATAATGACATAATACCTAGAATTGCGAATCCAAATAATACTTTTGATATTTTTTTCATCTTAATCCCTCCTGAGTAAAATATACCATGTTCGAAATTTATAGGTATTTAGGGTGTATTGTCATATTTAGAGATTTTAGGCGAATTTTCTAATAAAATCACTTTTTATCATTCGTTAATATTCTTATAGGAATATTTTGACTAGGTTAGGAGATTTACATTATGAAGGAATTTAATTTTAAAAATCTGGGAGAATCGATCCATTCAATCAGAGTGAAGCTCGGGATCAGCCAAAAAGACTTAGCCAGCGGAATTTGCAGCCAATCGCAAATCAGCAAAATCGAAACTGGGGAAATCAGTCCGTATATTCACACGCTAGTAAAAATATCGGAAAGGCTAGGCATCAACACGAGCCATTTCATCAACCAAATCTCTAAAGAGCATTACGAGTTCGTCTCTCAATCAAAAAATCACGTGAGAGAGCATATAAAAAAGAAAGATTATAAGGAAGTGAGGCGGCTGATCAATAAGCTGGAGAAGCATCCGAGCTTCCAAAATATAGAGGAGCTTCAATTTATCCATTGGCATAGAGGGGTGTGTATTTATTACTTGGAACATGATTCATCGAGAGCAATCCATGTGCTGAAGGAAGCGCTTGATATGAAGGACTCCATCCAGGCGACCGAGCAGGATATTCAAATCATCAATAGCATCGGCATCATTCATGGGGAAAAGGAGGAATGGGAGGAAGCGAAGAACTCCTTCTTGAGAGCCCAGGAGATTTATAGCAGGGCGCTTTATTCAATGGATTTTACGATATTGATCCGGATTTATTATAATTTGAGCAAGATTTATTACAAACTGGATAATAACCATGAAGCATTGAACGTCGCGAATAAAGGAATAAATCTGGCGCTTGAGAAGGAGTCCAGCTATTTAATGGGCGAACTTTTATACCAAAAGGGATTCATTTATGCAGAGCGGGGTGATGTATCCCAGGGAATCGTGCATCTCCAAAAAGCCGGGACGATCTTTGCTCTATATGAAAAAGAAAGCTACATCCAAATGGTGCAGGATAAGCTGGCTCTGTTCAGGCAGTGATAAGGGGGGAACTGTGCTCTGTGAATTTCAATCCTGGACAACCTGCAGCAAGCCAGACAGTAAAAAGGTGTAGAAATGATTCTACACCTTAGCCGCATCACTTATTTCTTATCTTTTAAATCCCCAGGAACGACTTCATTCTTATAAGCCTCTTTAAATGCCTTCATTAAATCAGACCTTTTAGCGTCGCTATCGATTTTGATATCGCCAAAAGCCGGCACTACAGTATGCCAATTTTCAGATTCTAAGTATCTTGTGGCAAATAAATATGTTTCTCCTGGCACGAGAAGCTGATCGTCTTCAATAAGCAGAAGTTCAGTTTGTCCTTCGGAATTTTCCTGGTAGCCGCCTTGCTGGTTCACAAGGACTTGACCAGATAACTTTCCTTTTACATTTGTAATGACTTCAACAGTAAATTGTGTTTCAGGACCGCCATCAAGCGATTTTGTACCAGCTTGTTCGATGACTTTTCCAACGAAAACATTGTTCGTTGCGCCAACGAGCTTCTTTTTATCTGAAAAATCGTCAATGAAATTAGCGTGTGCTTCCATCCTAATCACATTATCGGCGCTTGCATGTTCGTTGTTAATATAATTAGCTCCCAAAAAGCCACCTGTAATAACGGCTGCTAGAGTTAAAGTGAATGTAATCTTTTTCATATTGGCTTTTCCTCCTTTAAATTAATAGCCCCAAAGGGAATGGTAGTCAGATTTGTCGTGCGAGCCTAAGCTTGTTTTGGAAGTTACATAGGCATACATAATTTGATCGGAGGTGCTGTGTGCCAAACCAAGAGCATGTCCCAGCTCGTGAGTGAAGACGTTCTGCCTTTTAGCAGCTGTATAGCCATTCAGGTAATAGTTGTTCAGCTGGATTCTGTCTGCTCCTGATAAATTGCTGTATAAACCAGCCCAAGTCACATCAGAGCGATTCGCGTCCTTGAAGGATAAATCTTCAATAGTCGTTGCTGTATCTCCTAGGATATTGATTGGATTCAGGCCATTCCAGGTTGAAATAGCAGCGCCTCGTGCGGTTGTCCACTTTGTAGTCCCGTGGTAAGTTCCCCAGCGAATTTCCTTGCCATCAACGGAATCATAGCCTAGAAAATGAGCAGAAGCAGCTGAAGGAAGAAGCATTAGACCTAAAGCCCCAACAATAATACTTTTTTTAATGAATTTCTTCATTTCTTATCCCACCTTTAATCATAATGATTTCGATAAATTTTCTGCTGTGTTTGAAACACTCGATGTAAAGGCTGGCCAACCTATAAGAGGAGTATAGCAGGAGGGGAAGTTTAATTGTTTAAATATTCTCATAATTATTCAGTGTATAGAAAAACAGAGGATTCGAGCGGAAAATGAAGATTTCATAGGTATTTACACAAACAGTATCCTGTAGAGTATAGGGTGAATTTTAAAAAAACAAACCTAAACCCCCCAAAAAAAAACCTTACAACGAAAAATATTCATACAAAAAAAGAAAAACTTCTACGCGGTGAAGTGTTGGGGATCAGCCCCCCGGCGCTTTAAAGCGGTAATAACCTGGGGGTCAGACCCCCAGTGCAGTGATGCGTTAATGCAGGGAGGCGATAAGGGGTATAAAAAAATCCCAGCGGACGCTGAGATCTTTTTTAGAGGCTTATATTTGATTTGCTAGTATTGTCACGAATGCACTTAAAACAACGGATAGCAACAGTAGGGAAGCATACATAATGGTCTTATTTCTTTTTTTCTTTCGTTGCTTCTCCTCTGGGGTAAGCCAAGTATAAGTAGACATCAACATTTCTCCTTTGTAATTGATGGCAGCTGGCTGGCCTTGTCCTTGGCGGAGGCCCCTCTAGCTTTGCGTCATCACTTTTCAGTGATTTTGCCTTTAGATATATCGGCTAGTCTAGTATATATTTTAATAGCAAATTTGCAAAAAAAATTGGAATTAATTATAGTCCCATAATATGACCCATTCTCCTTTATGCTTTACAACATAAACGACCTGTTGAAAATTGAAATTGCCATACTTGCCATTATAATTTTGCGTAACGACCATTTTATAGCCATTTTTAACAACGTTTTGTCCATCCTCAGGTTTCCACTTATCAAACTTTTCGGCTTTACTTATTTCGTATGTAAAGGTCTCTGCGCCAAAATGACCAATAAAAACATGAGCCCGATCCTGGATAAATGCTGACTTAGTGAATTTTTGTTTCATATAAGGATGAAAAAGATTCCACGAATCTGAAAAATTGCCTTCCTGTTCATATGCATAAAATTTTTCAACTGTTTGAGTAGCTTGATTAGAGAGTCCAAACATGAATATACGTAAAACAATAAAGATAAAAACGAGAATGGAAATACCAATAAATATAGGAAGAATCCGCAACTGGTGTCGCCTTTTCATTATATGAACAACCCCTTGATTAAGAAGTTCTTCAAATCATATGTCCAATTTTGGGGTTTTATTCTATTGAAAAGCGTTTGGAATAGGACAGAGAAGGGTAGTAAAAAGTAATTAACAATTTCATTTTCATAGTTCTTAAGTCCCTTAACAAATGTGTTTAAATTTGGTAATTTCAACATATAACACATATATCGTACGATAAGGGCAAAGCCATTGAAAAGTGGTGACGCAAAACTACAGGGACTAAAGTTGCGATTTTGTAACTCCGTCAGCCAGTTTCCGAACACGACTCTCCTGCGATTTTATGTGGCTAAAAGGAGGAAGCCGATGTGTTAAAAACAATGTTAAAGTTTAGGTACAAATTTCATTTATATTTACAGAAGCATAACGAGGCGTTGATGCAAGATGCACTTTGTAAAAAACTAAGAAATCAATTACAGCAAAGGGCAGCCTATCACGGCAGGCAAGCCATTTTTCTAGTATCAAAAATATAACGAGCAGACTTTTTGTCTGCTCGTTTTAATTTTTCTCGTACTTAAGTCGACATTCTTTTCCGGGGCTGGTTCCAAAATTTAATGTAAGTATGGCCCTCTTTGCACTTAAATAATTTAATCCCGATATGTTTGAGCGGTGTATAGATTTCCTTCATGTGAAGCAAAGGCATTTTTAAAAACCCTCCCGAAAATTGTTAATTCAATTTTAACTAAATAAAGAACAAAATTAAACAAAATGTTCTCGATAAGAAACGACATGGTTCGAGAATAGCCTAGTATGAAGTTCCTTGTTCTTGTTTATAATGGCAGTTAAAAAGGAGGGGGTAACTTGCTTCAAAACCTTCTATTAGTCTTTTGGACAATGGCAATACTCCTGATGACTTGTACGACAAGATTCGAGTTAGAGAACAACTTGCTTCAAGTATATTTTTCCTGGAATTCAAATCCTGAATTTGGAGATTTGTTCCTCGCACTCCCAGCAGAACTTACAGAACCCTTTATATTACAAAAAGTCGGACATCTAATCGCGTTCGTCATTCTAGGCTTCCTATTAAAAATCCAGACAAATACCATTAAAACCATTCTATTTATCATATCCTTTGCGATCCTTACAGAATTCCTGCAGCTGTACTTATCAAGAGGAGGAAGACTATTCGACGTAGGATTCGATCTAATAGGTGGAGGCTTAGGCATTGCCGTAGGAGCATTAATCCAAAACATTATTACCAAAGAACAAAACCCCGCCACACTAAAGCGTTAATCCGTTGGGGGTCAGACCCCCGGTACGGTGATGCGTTAATGGGGTGGGGGTCAGACCCCCCTCGCTTTAAAGCGGTATTGTTGCAGCTTCTTTAAGTGGAGGAATCTATTAATCTTGCTATTTGTTTGTGA
>NZ_JBALQL010000016.1:0-78001 GCF_036964885.1 Bacillus sp. JJ1122
CAATAGTGGCAGCAGTCATTAATATAATATTAAATTTCACGTTAATACCAAAATTTGGTTATGTCGGAGCGACGATTGCTACGTTAATTGCATATTTTATTATGTTTTTGATGCATTATTTTGTAACAAGAGCTTTATTAAGACATAAGGATTTCCCATCTATCTATTTAATAGTTTCTATAATCAGTATTGTTGTAAGTAATATACTCATTTATTTAAATTTTGATTTATTTATAGTACGTCTTTGTATAGGAATCACATTTCTATTTTGCTATCTTGGGTATTTATTTTTGAATAAAAGAGAAATACTGCTTTTATAATTATATTGGAATAGATTTTAATAAAAGAACTCTAAGTTTTTTAATATTAATTTCCTATTGTATTTTTATAATGAAAATGGGGTTTACATGATTTTAGTCGTTAGTGGAGCAGGCTATATTGGGAGCCATACAGTATGTGAATGATAAGGGACAAAAAGTAGTTGTGCTTGATAACTTTATCTACTTGCCATCGTGAAAGCGTGGATAGTAGAGCGATGTATAAGCAGAGAGATATTGGGAATGCTTCAGATTTAGAGCAAGTATTTTCTACCTACGATATTGATGCAGTTATGCATTTTGCAGCTAATAGTTTAGTGGGTGGAGTCAAGAGAGAATCCAGATGATTAGTGAGGATACGCCTACAAATCCTATTAATCCATATGGTGGTTCTAAATTGATGATTGAGCATATTCGAAAGGAGCTTCACAAAGCAATTGGTCTGTCGTATGATGTTTTTCGCTACTTTAATGCAGCCGGGTGCTCATGTTACGGGGGAAATCGGTGAGGATCATAATCCTGAATCGCATTTGATTCCTATTATTCTTCAGCATTCCTTAGAACTTTGTGAAAACATTTTCAGTGTTGGCCTCAGATTTGTTAAATGGCACAAAAACAAATGAAATATACAACTTAGGGAACGGTAAGGGTTTTTCGGTGAAGAAAGTCATTGCAACATGTGAAAAGGAAACAGGAAAGAAAGCGAATATCTTATATACAGACCGTTGTGTAGGAAATCCAACCTGTCTTGTTGTTTCTTCACGGAAGATTTTAATAGATTAGGCTGGAAATGTATATTTTCCTTAGAAGAAACCTTATATCAGTGGTTACTCGAAATCTTTGAAAGGACGGTTTTTACCAGGAAGGACTAGAAACCATAACTTTAAAAGGAAAAGATGGAGCAGAGAAAATCGCAATGCTTATGAATCGTTTCCGTGAAGAAAAGATCAACGAAATGGCTGCGATTGGGGTAACAACTGTTGAAGACTATTCATTGAGTATAAAAGTAAACCTTAAAGATAATACAGAAAATGGTATCGATTTGCCTAAATCAAATGTTCTTAAATATCACTTGGCTGACGGTTCATGGTTCTGCCTTCGTCCATCAGGTACAGAGCCAAAAGCTAAATTTTACTTTGGGGTAAAAGCTGCCACACTTGAGGAAAGTAAAGATAAGTTAGATAGCTTAAAGGAATCTGTAATGAATAAGGTACAGGAAATACTATCATAATTAAAGAATTAGCCTGTCCTATTTCAGGACAGGCTATAGTATTATAAGGTCATATTTTTTTAAACAAGTTTGCATAGCTATAAAAATTTTATCAATAACTTTATCCAACCGAATAGAGAAATCCAAAGTGGTATACTAAGTGAAATTCCCCAAGAAAAGCCTACTCCAAAATTACCTTCCCGGTTCATACCATCACATCCCCGTAATTTTGAGAAACTTATATAGTTTATTCCCCATCTCTGAAAATATAACCTCTAATTATATTGGAAATTTAATCCTCAAAAATCGGAGTAGTCTGACATAGGTAGACAAAATGTATGTCTGTTGATTAATAAAAGTTAAAATTATTCACACATTAAGAGAGTTAATGTCATAATCTTAGTCATTTTGGTTACCATTTCTAATTTAATATCTTATATTTTCGCTTTTTCCAACTAATATAATTAGGACCAAAGTAATTGAATTGGGAAACTCTTTTATTGGTTATCTTTACCTATTTTTTAATTGACAATATATTAATATTAGATATACTCAAGTTAGAAACATAGTTCGTACGAAAGGGCAAAACCATTGAAAGATGGTGGCGCAAAACTATAGGGGCTAAAGCCTTAGGGCTATGCCAGCCAGCTACCGAATATGAAGACCTTCCGGCGAATTATGAAATAACCCTTGGAGGGAAAGCTATGTTAACATTTTTCGCAGGCCTAATCGTAGGTTCATTAACTGTTTTATTTTTCATGAGCCTTATGTATGCCGCAAAAATTGGTGACCGTCATCTTGAGATGTAAACAAAAGTGAAAGCAGCCTATTGGCTGCTTTTTATTTATTTTAAGGGCTTTTTGAATTCGTAGGGCTATTTTAGTTCTTCAATCTTTATTAGGTTATAATCTATTATATAGAAATGTTGATTTCCTGGCTTCTGGAAGCAACGTTGAATATTATCTAGAGGAGTGGAATGATGTATAAAGTTCAAGAGTCAATCGATCAAAACTATAGAGTATACGAACTAATAGATTCTTTGACTAATTCATGGGTCAAGATTGCCCCGGAACGTGGAGGCATTATATATTCATACGGAGTAAAAGGTGAAGAGTTGCTGTACTTAAATGAAGAAACGTTTTATAACGAAGAAAAAAATGTAAGAGGCGGCATTCCGATTCTCTTCCCGATTTCAGGCCAACTGGCCAATGGAACGTATGAGTGGGAAGGGAAGACGTATGCCATGTCCAACCATGGCTTTGCGCGTAATGCTTCATGGGAAGTTATTGGTCAGGAGGCGGATAACAGGGCTTTTCTATCGATAAGGATCACCAGCAATGAACAGACGAAACTCTCATACCCTTTTGACTTTACTGTTATTTTTACATATGTACTAGAGGGTGGAAAACTTATGATTAAGCAGGAATATAACAATCTGGGCGATTCGCCAATGCCGATTTATGCAGGTTTTCATCCCTATTTCAAAACAAGCGAAAAGAATCTTGGGTACGAAACAGATGCAACGAAATACTATGACTACAATGACGATCAAATAAAACAGTTCACCGGTAGGGTTGACTTAACGAACCTAAAAGAATCAGTCGTCTTCATAAATTCAAATGATTCCTCTATTTCATTTGGTGATCCAGCAGAGAAGAAGAGGATTAAGTTAAGCTATGGAGAGCAGTTTAAATACATCGTGTTATGGACGGAAAGTGGAAATGACTTCGTTTGTGTAGAGCCGTGGATGGCTAAGACGGATGAATTGAACCGTAAGGAAGAGCTTGTCATTATTAAGGGGAATGAGAGTCTTGTTACTGAACTTAGTATTGAGGTGAAAGAATAAGTTTTCGGTAAAGTTGCCATTGCTTTATTATTGCTTATTAGAATAATTAAAGTATGTCAGCAATAAGTGTCTAAATGTTCCCCTTAGTTAACATTCTGGGAGGCCTGATTTAGTTATGAGCTTGTGCAGGGCAATCAATCCGTGCACAACTATGTAATATCCAAGTAAAAACCTTATAATTACCTAAAGCAAAAGGAAGCAAGAGAACCGTCCCCTTGCTTCCATGAAAATTATTTTGATTTGACTGTATTAGCAGCGGTTGATTCTCGAACAATCAATGTAGTTGGCAGCAGGATTTCATGGATAGGTTCATCCTTATGATTAATCCTCCAGTTCAACTGTTCGACTGCTTTTTTTCCATAGTAGTTTAAATCGATATTTACGGTAGTGATTTTTGGAGTAGCGATTTGGGACAGTTGTCCGTTGTCAAAACTGCAGATCGATATGTCTTCAGGAACCTTATATCCTTTTTGCTGCATTACTGACTGGACAAGGAATCCGTGTCCATCGTTTACACAAAACCATGCAGTCGGCATATAGGGCAATTCATCGACAAACCCGTTTATTTCTTCCTGTTTTTCTTCTGCGTCAGTAAATAATAGAGCTTCATTTGGTTCTATCCCATGTTTTCTCAGGGCAAGCATATAGCCTTCCAATCTCTCCTGGTAGCTTGGGGAAACCTCAATATCTCCAACGAATGCAATGTCTTGATGTCCTAATTGGATCAGGTGCTCAACAGCCTTATAAGCGCCAAAGCGATTGTTCGTCAAGATCGCATCCGCCTGCAGGTATGGTGAGTGATGGTCAATTAGCACAGTCGGGATTCCAGTATCGATAATCTTCGAAATATAGTCAGTGCTAATATGAGATAGAATTAAAATCCCATCTATTTGATGATTTGACAGCAGAGAGGGGAGGATTAACTTATCCTTCGATTCCTTGTCAATCGACTCAATTAATAAATTCCAGCCCCGTGCCCTCATTTCCTTTTCCACGCTAAGGTAAATCTCCCCGAAAAAGCTTTTAAGCGAAAAAGCATAATCAGAAGCAATAAGGGCAATATTGATACCCTTCTTCTCATCGTACTTTTGACTGCTTCTATTATTAGTATAAGAATACCCCAACTCATCCGCAGCTCTTTGAACCATCAGCCGCGTTTCCTCACTAACCCCCGGCTTCCCCGTCAAAGCCTGCGAAACAGAATTCTTAGAAATACTCAACCGATCCGCAATATCCTGCATAGTCACTTTTTTCTTCATATATAAAACTTCTCCTTAATGAAAGTAAATGTTAGTAATTTAATTTGTAATTACATTGTAACGTTACAAAATGTTTTTAGCAATTAAATTATCATTGTAATTATGTAACTTATAATCTTGTTGAATTACCAATCGTGTTAGTAAGCCTGTTGATCGGAGCGGAAGGCGCTTGACTCCTAGGGGATTAGTGGTTCAGGCGAGACCCCGCAGGAGCGCAGCGACGAGGAGGCTCGGCGAACGCCCCCAGGAAAGCAAGCGCCTGGAGCGGAGATCAACAGCTATGTATCGAAGTTAACATTTTATTCAATTAAAATTTATATATAATTTACGTTTGACATATAACTAGTAAGGTGCAATAATGTAATTGTAAAGTTACTAAACACATTATTTATTAATTACTTATTTATTTGTAATGATTTTAAAAAATCTTTAGAAATGAGGGTAAAGGATAAATCAGCAATAAACGTGACCCAGATACTATTGATTATACTTTTTTTTGTAAGGTTATGATAGCGCTATCAAAAACGTCACCTTCAAAAAGCTAGACTAATAGTTTTCTCATTTTTTCAGGTAAGATTACTGAAAACATAAAGTTAGGAAATCATACTAATAATTGGGGGAATATCGGATGAAAATCAAAAAAGTGGCTTCGTTAGTGCTTGCTGCTTCACTGACTGTTTCTGGTCTTGCAGCTTGTAACAATGGAGATAAAAGCAATGGAAGCACGAAAGACGGCGTAACAACAATTGAATTCTGGGCAGCTCCAAACCCAACACAGCAAGTGTATTGGAAGGAAGTAGCGGAAGAGTTCACAAAAGAAAATCCGGATATCAAGGTGAACGTAAGCCCGATGAAGGAAAGTCCGACATCTGAAGCTGGCATCCAATCAGCGATTGCTGGCGGCAGTGCACCAACGATGTCAGAGAACATCAACCGTGGTTTCGCAGCTCAGCTGTCTGAAAGTAAAGCGCTTTTACCACTCGATGAGCTAGAGGGCTGGGATGAAATTAAGAAAAGCAGAAATATGGAAGATACAATGAAGGGCTGGGAGTTTGCTGACGGCCACCAATACGTATTGCCAATCTACTCAAATGCGATGTTGTTTGGCTGGAGATTGGACGTCTTGAAGGAACTTGGCTATAACGAACCGCCTAAAACATACAGCGAAATGCTGGAAGTAGCGAAGAAATTAAAAGAAAAGCACCCAGACAAATATGTATGGGCTAAACCAGACCTTGCTGATCCTACAGCTTGGAAAAGATGGTTCGACTTCTTCATGCTTTATAACGCAGCATCTGATGGCAATAAATTTGTAGAAGGAACTGAATTCACTGGCGATAAGAAAGCCGGAGAGCAAGTTCTTGGATTTGTAGAAGAGCTGCAAAAAGCAGACGCTTTAATGACTAGACAGTCAAAAGATCCATTTGAAAGCGGATTGGGAATCTTTACGGATATTGGTCCATGGACAATTTCTTATTGGGCTGAAAAATTCCCGGAAATGAAATTGAATGAGACTTACACATTAGCATTGCCTCCTGTTCCAGACGGAATGGATACAGAAAACGTTAAAACATTCGCAGATACAAAAGGTCTTGTCGTGTATGCTTCAGCAACGAAAGAACAGCAAAAGGCTGCGAGCGAATTCATTAAATGGGTCTATTCAAATCCTGAAAATGACTTGAAATGGCTTGAAAAGACAAGCTTGCCACCGGCACGTGATGATTTAACAACGAACGACACTTTCAAAGCGTTCTTTGAAAACAACCCGGCATTACAGCCATACGCTGCTGCCGTTCCGAATGCAATCCCGCCAATGGATAACTCTAAATACAATGATATTCAGACATTTATTGGCCAGCATGCCTTCAATCCAGTTGTAAAAGGAGAGAAAGATCCGAAAACTGCATGGAAGGATATGCAAGAGGCCATTGAGGGGGCTCTCAAATAATGAGAAAGAACCAAGGATGGTTGGGCTGGCTTTTTGCCAGTCCTTATCTTTTATACGCAATTATTTTCTTTCTGATACCGCTCGTCTGGTCACTGTTTCTATCTGTGACGGACTGGAATTTAATATCGCCGACGTATAATTTTGTCGGAATGGAAAATTACTCCGAGGCCTTGAAAAGCCAGGGTGTGCAGAGTGCCTTTTTTGTAACCTTTAAATTTATGGCCGTGTTTGTTCCATTGGTCATTGCTTTTTCTATCATTGTCGCATTGATCGTTCAAGGGCTGCCGAGATTTAAAGGATTGTTTTTAATCGGATTCTTCCTTCCTTATCTGGCGTCAGGCGTTGTTTCCTCGCTGATCGTGAAAGGGATTTTGTCCTACAACAGTCCCCTGAATGAATTCCTGCGAGGATTTGGCATTGATATTAACTGGCTTGGATCACCGTTTGCTGCACTCTTCGTAGTAGCGTTGATCATCGCCTGGAAATTCACTGGATATTATGCGCTGATTCTAACTTCAGGATTTGAAAGCATCAGTAAAGATGTCTATGAAGCAGCGATGATTGATGGAGTAACGCCATGGCAGCGTTTTTGGAAGATTACATTTCCACTCCTTTATCCTGCGTTGTTTACTGTATTGATTTTATCGATTGGTGTTACGTTTGGTATTTTCACAGAGGTTTATCAATTAACTGGCGGCGGACCGAATTTTGCCACGAATACATGGCAGATGGAGATTTTCACAAAAGCATTCTCCAACCTGCAAGCCGGCTACGCTTCTGCTATTGCCATCATCGCATCGATTGTAACGTTTGTTGCGATTTACATCATTCGAAAACTCTTGGAACTGTGGGGGAAACGAAATGGTTGGACCTAAGAAAAAAGGATTGGTTTTTCGTTACCTGTTTGCGATTGTCCTATTGCTGATCATGATTTATCCATATATCTACATGGTGTTGAATTCCTTTGCTGATTGGAGTCAGGTCGATAAGAAGTTCTTCCCGACTGAATACTCGTTGAAGTCATGGGAATGGCTGCTTGGCGGCGGGGAATCTGTCATCCCGCGTCCATGGATTAACGCCTTCTTTAACAGCTTTTTAGTATCAGCTGGTTCGACCATCTTGATGATGGTCTCAGCTGTAATGGTTTCTTATGCATTAGCTAAAATTCAATTTAAAGGAAGAGACACGATCAACAACGTGATCTTGTTCCAGATGTTCTTCCCGGCTATCATCCTGCTGATACCTACATTCCTTGTTATCCAAAAGGTAGGAATGTACGACTCTTACTGGGGAATGATCCTGCCGAAAGCGATGAGCTTATGGGCAGTCTTCATGTACACGAACTTCTTCAAGGCGATCCCGGATACGTTCATTGAAGCGGCAAAGCTGGACGGAGCAAGCGAGATGCAAATCATGTTCAAGATTGTCCTGCCAATGTCAAAATCGATCACTACTGTCATCTTCTTGTTCTTGTTCATGGAAAGATGGACAGAGTTGCTATGGGATATGCTTGTCGCGAAGAGCGATAACATGCTCACGCTAAACGTACTCTTATCACAAATGTTCGGCCCGTATGGCGGCTACCCAGGACCGATGTATGCAGCATCCGTGTTATTGACATTGCCGATCATCATCATCTTCTTGCTTTTCGCGAAGAAGTTCCAGGAAGGTATGCAATTCACACTTAAGTAACCAGAGATTGGAGTTCTGGCACATGGTTAAATGGTGGAAGCAATCAGCTTTCTATGAAATATATATGCCTAGTTTCAAGGATGGAAACGGAGATGGGCTTGGGGATTTCGCGGGAATCACCTCCAAGCTCGATTATCTCAAGGAGCTTGGAGTAGATGGGCTGTGGCTCACTCCCTTTTATCCATCTCCTAAAGTTGATAACGGCTATGACATTTCTGATTATTATTCAATAGATCCAGCTTATGGGACGATGGAGGACTTTGAAGCTTTTATCGCTGAGGCTCACAAGCTTGATATCAAGGTGATTGTCGATATCGTTTTGAACCACACTTCTTCAGAGCATCAATGGTTCAAGGAATCCAGGTCATCCAAGGATCACCCAAAGCGTGATTGGTATATATGGAGAGACGAACCGAATAACTGGGAATCCTTTTTCAGCGGAAGTGCATGGGAATTCGATGAGGCAACAGGCCAATATTATTACCATGCTTTTGCGAAGGAACAGGTGGACTTGAACTGGGCCAACCCCGAAGTCAAAAATGCCATGTATGATGTGATGAGGTTTTGGCTGGAAAAGGGTGTGGATGGCTTCAGGCTTGATGTCATCAATTTCCTGACAATCAACGATACCTTTATCGATAACCCATATGATCATGAAAAAAATGAACAAATCCATTTGTATGACAAGGATCAGGAAGGGATTTTAACGGTGATCGAGGAAATCGCCGAAGTGGTTCACCAATATCATGATAAATTCCTTGTCGGTGAGGTTGGTTCTGAGGATATCGAGATTTTAAAACAATACTCGGGGCTGAACAAGCTGGATGTATCCTTTAACTTTAACATTGGAAGTATTGCTGAGTTTGATGCAGAAAAGATTCACGAGCAATTAGTCGAAACAGAGAAGGCGTATGATTCTGAGCAAATTGCTACACTGTTCTTCTCAAGCCACGATATGTCACGCCATATATCACGGTTTGGCGGTGACGAGTGGCGCGCGAAGCTTGTTGCGGCGCTAATGCTTACAGCGAAGGGTGTGCCGTTCCTTTACCAGGGTGATGAGCTCGGCATGAAGGATTGGGTGACCGATGACATTTTGATGATGATGGATGTCCAGGGACGCCTCGCCTATGAAGAAGCGTTGAAGGCTGGCAAATCCGAGGAGGAAGCGCTGGCTGCCGGTAACGAACGATGCCGCGACAAATCACGTACTCCGATGCAGTGGAATTTCGGTTCTCATGCAGGTTTCTCCGAAGTGGAGCCTTGGATTACGGTGCCTGAGGATGCCAGTATTACAAATGTTGAAAACCAGGAAGGCAATCCTGCTTCGATGCTTTCCTTCTATAAAAGATTGTTGAAGCTGCGTAAAGAACATACTTCCTTCCAAACAGGAGAATATGAATTCTTGCGTTATCAGGATGGAATGATTTTTTATATGAGAAGCAATGAGTTGGAACGGACCTTTGTTGCTCTGAACTTTTCTGATGAAGAGAAATTGCTTGAACTAGAATTGAAAAATATGAACCTGCTGCTTTCGAACAAGCGAAATACGCTTGAAAGCAGTGATGGACTCAAAATAGCAGCAAATGAAGTCATTATTTTAAAGGAGGATGCTGGGAATGACGGTCTTAACGAAAGGTAATGTAAAAACTTGCGAACAGCTTGTGGAGGAGTTCTCTTCGAAAGCTCAGCCGGAAAATCCGGAAAAAATCGTATTCACTGGTGTCGGTGATAAGGATGTCTATAATATTTCAGCGCCTTTTGAAGATGAAGGTGAGCAGGTCATTGCCGGCCGCGTGGAATCACGTGACAGCGAGCATTCCAGCGTGTATTTCTTCATCGAAAGAAACGGCGAATGGGTTCCTCGAGAAGGTGCGCCTGTGTTTGAATTACAGGATCCTTTTTACACAAGGATTGCTGGTGAGTTAGTACTCGGCGGCGTACAGATTTTCCCGCATCCGACTATCGAAAATGCATTAGGATGGCGTACGGTTTTTTATAAAGGAAAGAACATTGCAAGTTTAGTGGAATTTGCTAAAGGTCCAGATGGCATGAAGGATCTTCGCCTTGTTGAGCTGGCTGATGGCAGTATCGGTGTGCTGACAAGACCTCAGGGTGAAAAGGGCGGCAGAGGAAAAATTGGCTGGGCACGCATTTCTTCATTGGAAGAATTGACGCTCGATGTCATCAATGAGGCTCCTCTATTTGAAGATCAGTTCATTGATGAAGAGTGGGGCGGGGCGAACGAGCCGCATCTGCTTGCAAATGGTTTGGTTGGTGTACTTGGCCACGTAGCTTCGTTCGATGAAGCCGGAGACCGCCATTATTATCCGATGGTGTTCGCGGTTGATCCGGAAACAGGAGATTTTTCAGATATGGAGCTGATTGCAATGAGAAGCAATTTCCTGCCTGGTGCTTCAAAGCGGCCTGACCTGGCTGACGTTGTATTCAGCGGTGGAATTGTCCGAAAAGCGGATGGCACAGCAGATATCTATGCAGGAATCAGTGATGCCGAAGCACAAAAAATTACGATTGCCGATCCATTTTTACGATACGAGCAAAAAAACTGACTGAATTGAGGGGATTACAACATGATTGTATATAGATATGAAGAGAATCCGGTAGTGACACCAATGGATGTAAAACCGCATCGCGACGACTTTGAAGTAATTGGTGCTTTTAATGCGGGGATTACGACTTTTAACGATGAAATCATCATGCTGCTGCGTGTTGCAGAGCGTCCGATCAGTGATAACCCTGAGATTGTGAAATCACCTGTTTATAATCCGGAAACAAATGAGCTTGAGATTCTGGAATTTAATTTGAACGATCCTGCTTACAATTTCTCCGATCCACGGACGATCCAAAAAGCAGGAGAGACGAACCGTTTCGCTTATCTGACTTCATTATCGTATTTGAGGATTGCACGCAGTAAGGATGGCCATAACTTTACGATTGATGAAAAGCCATTTGTTTACCCTTCAAATGAGCTTGAGACATTCGGAATTGAAGATCCAAGGATTACAAAGATAGATGATACTTACTATATTTACTTCAGTGCCGTATCACCAGTGGGTGTTGGCGAATCCATGGTTTCAACAAAGGATTTTGTCACAACTGAGCATCACGGTATGATTTTTGCGCCAGAAAACAAAGACGTCTTAATCTTCCCTGAGAAAATTAACGGAAAATACTATGCTCTTCACCGTCCTGTACCGAGAAGTGTTGGCGAACCTGAGATGTGGATTGCTGAATCTACTAACCTATTGCACTGGGGAAATCACAAATACTTACTAGGCCTGCGCGAGGGCATGTGGGATAGTGCCCGCATGGGTGGCGGAGCTGTTCCGTTCAGGACGGAAAAAGGCTGGCTGGAGCTTTACCATGGTGCAACAACGGATCACCGTTATTGCATGGGTGCCGTATTGCTTGACCTCGAAGACCCAACAAAGGTTATCGCTCGCTCTGACAAGCCGATCCTTGAGCCAGAAGCAGACTATGAAGTAGAAGGCTTCTTCGGAAATGTTGTCTTCTCATGCGGCGCAGTCGTTGAAGGCGATGTTGTAAAAATGTACTACGGAGTTGCCGATACTTCAATGGCATGTGCTGAGCTAAGCCTGCAGGACATCCTGGATTCATTGACTTATATTAAATAATTTCAATATTAGTGCCAAAATCGCGTGATGATTTTGGCCTTTTATCATAGTGGGAGTTTTATAGATTTTTAAAGGAAAGGTTCTGTTTCTATGAAGCTGAATGAAAACTGGAAGATTAAGCATTTCGATGTCGGGGCTGCACGTGATCTAGAGGTGGCCTCACCTGAATATATTGATTATTTTTGGATGACGACTGCGGTTCCGGGTGATGTCCATTCGACCCTGATTGAGCGGAAGCTGATCGAGGATCCGTTCTATGGTCATAATGATTTGAAATGCCAGTGGGTAGAGGAGAAGGTCTGGTGGTACCGCACCACCTTTGAATTTTATGGAACAGACAGTAAAGATGATCGTTATGAACTGCTGTTTGAAGGGCTCGATACGTTTGCGACAGTCTACCTGAATGGAGTCGAGCTCGGTTCAACGGATAATATGTTTATCAGCCATAGCTTTGAAGTGACAAGGGAAGTGAAAAAGGGCAAGAATGTTCTTGCTGTAAAATTCGACCCGATCGATGTGCACGTGAAGGAGAAGGTTCAATATTACTGGTCAGGATTCAGCAAGGAGCGGATCTGGACGAGGAAAAATCAAAGCCATTGGGGCTGGGACTGGGGACCGCGGCTTGTCGCAGCGGGTATCTGGAAGGACGTTCATCTTAAGAAACGGACGTATGCATGTATTGAATCAGTATTTGCGAAGACGACCTCTATTTCGGCAGACAAAGCCTATGTTGATGTCGAGGTTGAAGTGGATTCTTTTAGAAGAGGAAAAGACTATCAAGTTCAGGTAGAGCTGTCGATTGGTGAAGAGAAATTCACTGGCAGCGCAGAGGTTCAGGGGAAAAAGGCTGTGGTTACGGTCGAAGTTGAAAATCCGAAGCTATGGTGGACACATGACCTTGGGACGCCTCACCTCTACCTATTGAATGTTGAATTATATGCTGATGGTCAGCAAATCGATGAAAAGCACGAGGATTTTGGAATTAGGACGATTGAAGTGCTTCGCGTCGATGAGGAAGGGAATCCTTGCTTTACCTTTGTGCTTAATGGCGAGAAGGTTTTTGCGAAGGGGGCGAATTGGATTCCGATTGATAGCTTCATCGCGTCAGTTCCGGATTCCAGGTACAAGCACTTAATCAAGCTGTCAAAGGACGCGAACATGAACATGCTGCGTGTTTGGGGCGGCGGCATCTACGAACGAGATGTTTTTTATGACGAGTGCAACCGGCTCGGGATTTTAGTCTGGCAGGATTTCATGTTTTCTTGCGCACTTTACCCTGATTACAATAAAAACTTCATGGCCAATGTTCGGAATGAAATCATTCAGGTCGTCAAAACCCTGCGCAATCATCCATCGGTGGCATTATGGTGTGGGAATAATGAGAACGACTGGCTGTATGAAGCGTTGTTTTCTTCAGGTGAAATTACCGATCCTTTTTACGGCGAAAAAATCTACCATGAACTGATGCCTGAAATCCTGGACGAACTCGATCCAACCCGACTGTTCTGGCCTAGCTCGCCATTCGGAGGGAATGACCATAACTCAAGGGAGCAGGGTGACTCGCATAACTGGCAGGTATGGCACGGCAATATCGAGCCGCGGACCTTTGGTGAGCCGCAGACTGTGAATTACAGCGTTGAAGGCCTTTCTTTTAAAAATTTTAAAAATGATGATACGGCATTTGCCAGCGAGTTCGGCATGCATGCGTCTTCTAACCGCTATACACTAGAACGGAACATCCCCGAGGATCAATTTTTCTGGGGCAGTGAAGAAATGGCCTACCGGAATAAAGACATCCATCATCCTAAAGGGATTTTACTGATGGAAGGGTACACCGGGGTGCCAAACGATCTGGATGAATATATTGCCTATTCGATGCTGACGCAGGCTGAAGGGTTGAAATACGGCATTGAGCATTACCGCCGCAATAAACCGAAAACGAGCGGGGCGCTGTTCTGGCAGTTGAACGATTGCTGGCCTGGAACGAGCTGGTCTGTCATCGACTATTACCTGCTGCCGAAAGCTTCCTACCACTATGCGAAAAAATTCTATCATCCTATCTTATTAACGATTGATCATAATCCTGGTGCTGACCTGAAGGTTTGGATTGTGAATGACAGATTAGAAGGATATGAGGATGAAATCGAGCTTGCTGTATATGATTTTCAGGGTGAAAAAGCTTTTTCGAAAAAATGGAATGTATCTGTTGAAGCTAATTCAGTTTTTGAATTAGACGCGATTATAGAGGAGAAGACTTTAGGTGGATTAAAGCCGGAAGAGGCAGTGATCGTTCTCCGTTCATTACATGATAAAACCTATGAAAATACGTATTATTTCCGTGATCAAAAGGATGTAAAGCTGCCAGATGCTGAGCTAACGGTTGCATTTAGTAAGGAAGATAATGAGATTACTCTATCAAGTGATACTCTGGCACGGATGGTGACGATTGAAATGGATATCGAACAGCTTGTGCTTGAGGATAACTTTTTTGACCTGCAGCCTAATGTGACGAAAACGATGAAAGTAAGCCAGGCGGAAGGGAAAGACATTCCGTGGGAGACTTTGAGAGTTAAAGCGATTAATAGCGTGCAAACGAAGAAAACCGAGGTGTGATGATGATGAAAGCAGCTGTATTGCAAGGTGTGAAAAACCTGGAAGTTCTGAATTGGCAAAAACCATCCCCGTCTCCTCGGGAAGTTCTTGTAAAAGTGGAGAGCTGTGGCATTTGCGGCACGGACCAGCATATTTACCACGGCCATCCTGGTTCAGCCGAAGTGAATCCGCCGATTATTCTTGGACATGAACTGGCTGGGGAAGTGGTTGAAGCAGGTGCAGAAGTAACGAATTTGCGGGCAGGGGACCGGGTTTCAATCGATCCGAACATGTATTGCGGAACATGTAAATATTGCCGCAGCAACCGGGCTCATTTATGTGAAAACCTTCAAGCGGTTGGTGTGACGCGAGATGGCGGTATGGGTGAGTATTGCGTGGTTCCGGCAGCAAACTGCTATAAGATACCGGACACGATGACTTTTGAAGAAGCGGCTTTAGTAGAGCCTTTAGGATGTGTCCTTCATGGGTTTAGAAAAATTCAATTGTCACCGTTAAGTAAGGTGCTCATCATCGGCGGAGGCTTCATTGGCCAGCTGTTTTTGCAATTGGTGAAGCAGCAGAATGTTGAATCTATTATTGTGAGCGAGCCTGCAGAGAGCAAAAAGGAAACACTCTTTAGGCTTGGTGCAGATGAAGTGATTAACCCGATGGATGAAATGGAGCTGGAGGCAGATGTTGTCATCGAATGCGTCGGCAGACCAGAAAGCATGGAATTCGCTTTTAAAGCCGCTGGAAAAGGCGGACAAGTATTATTATTTGGCGTCGCCGCACCAGAAACCGTCATATCCGTATCTCCTTTTGAGATTTTTTCAAAAGAACTGACCGTGAAAGGTTCATTTGTAAATCCATACACACACGAAGAAGCAATCGCCCTAATCGGAAACAAAGTCATAGACGTTCAAACCCTTATTTCACACCGATTTAAACTTCAAGACCTACCAGCCGCCATGGCTGAATATCCGAAGCTCGGTGTTTCAAAGGGTGTCATAGTTTACTAGAAGAAAGTGAACATGGGGACGGTTCTCGCGTTTCATTTTGGAGATGGGTGTGAACATGAGAACCGTCCCTGTGTTTCAGATTTAACAAGTTCGAGGGTGTGAACGCCCTCGTTTTTAAAGGGAGATAATAGATGCTTTCTATATTTAGATCTTTTTCTACGGAATTGAAGTTTTATCTGCTGATGAATGCGCTTTTTGCGTTTGGTACGTCCTTGTCTGGTGTTTTCCAAAGCGTGTTTCTCTGGAAGCTCGATAAAACGTATTCCCTTTTAGCTTATTACAGCATGTATTGGTCTGTTGCGATCATTATCAGTTTCGGGCTTTGTGCATGGCTGGCCAGGAAAACGAGCCCGATGATCACCATGCGCCTTGGGTTTGTGTTTTACCTGATTACTTATTTAATCATGCTTTTCTTCCATGACACATTGGATGAGCATATCATGCTGCTCGGAATCTCCAATGGACTGGCGATGAGTCTGTATTATGTTGGCATGCATATGGCCGTGCTCGATTTGACGACGAATGATAAGCGCGATCAGTTTTTATACATCCAGGGAATCTTATTTACGATTGGTGGAGTGATTGCACCGCTTCTTTCCGGTCTTTTGATCTCGAGTTTTGCGGGGATGATTGGCTATTACGTTGTCTTCATGGCAACTTGTGTATTTTTGTTCATTGCCTTTATCGTTTCCCTTCGTGTAAAAGGGAACCCGGTTACGACAAAAAGTCATTTCTGGGACGTCATCAAGAATCCGTCACCTGAGTGGAAAAAGATGTACTCGATCATGTTTGCTGATGGAATCGTATCCGGCGCATTTACCACTTTTTTAATCACGATGATGACCTTCAAAGTGGCCGGCGGCGAACTGAACCTCGGATTGTATAATACCGGTGCGCAAATCATGTCAATCGTGGCCTTCTATATTCTCGCGAAGTTTTCAAAAGCGAAGGACCGGATTACCGTTTTTGCGATAGGTTCAGTTACAATATTATTGAGTTCAGTGCTGATCTCAGCTTATCCTATCTTTATTTCACTGGTGATCTTCGGCATTCTGTCCCCAATCGCCATGAATATGATCAGTACTTCGATGAACGCGATGATTTACGAGTCGATCGAAAGAGATCCAGATTATAAGGAAAAAAGACTCGATTACATCATTATCCGTGAAATTCCATTAGGAGTTGGCAGGATTATCGGTGTTGTATTATTTTTAACGATGAGGAAGTATTTTGACCTAGAAGCATTGCTGCCTATTTCGTTCAGTATTTTTCCGATTGTGTATGTAATCATGATTCCCACTCTGTATTTCATTTGGAAAAAGCCGAACGGAAACATGAAGGCGGGAACAACGAATTAATATATTTTCTGGTTTGGAGGAATTTTGATGCTGGGAGCAATTGAAGCAGGCGGAACTAAGTTTGTCTGTGCCGTGGGAGATGAAACGGGGAAAATCGTGGAGAGAATCCAGATCCCGACTACTGTCCCATCTGAAACGATTCCGCAGGTTATTGCCTTTTTCAAGAAGTATTCAATTGAAGCGATTGGGATTGGATCATTTGGACCAATTGATGTGAACCTGGATAGTGCCACATACGGCAATATCACCTCGACACCGAAACCAGGTTGGAAGGACTACCCCTTCGTTCAGGCGATAAAAGAGGCATTAGCTGTTCCGGTAGGATTCAACACCGATGTCAATGCAGCCGCATTAGGTGAAGCAACCTTTGGTGCGGCAAAGGGACTGGACAGCTGCCTTTATATTACGGTTGGGACAGGAATTGGCGCAGGGGCAGTGGTTCAAGGTAAGCTGCTTCAAGGACTTTCCCATCCGGAAATGGGCCATATTCTGGTGCGGAGACACCCAGAGGATCAGTATGCAGGAAAATGCCCATACCACCAGGACTGCCTAGAAGGCCTGGCAGCAGGCCCGGCCATTGAAGAACGCTGGGGAGCGAAGGGTGTTGAACTGGTATCGCGTGAGGAAGTCTGGGAAATGGAAGCCTATTACATCGCCCAAGCACTCATGCAATATATCCTGATCCTCTCACCAAAGAAAATCATACTGGGCGGCGGAGTCATGAATCAAAAGCAGGTGTTTACTTCGATTTACAAGTATTTTCCGGAGTTTTTAAATGACTATGTGACTTTACCAGAGCTCTCTGATTATATAGTTAGTCCGGGACTGGGAGATAACGCAGGTATCATTGGCTCACTGCTTTTGGCCAAAGAAGCATTGCATTGAAATATGGGTGTGAACATGGGGACGGTTCTCGTGTTTCAGTCGGAATCGTGAACACAGGGACGGTTCTCATGTTTCACTGCTCGCAAAGTCTGACTAAGGAAAAGGGAGAATTAATAGGGAGAGTTTTACTTAAAACTTTTCTTCATGTTACTATTATAGAAGTTTTAATGAAACGTTGGAGGTTTAACTACATGTCATTACAGCCATTATTTTTTGGACCAGTTTTTAAGGAACGTATTTGGGGCGGGGAGCAGCTGAAATCCTTTGGTTATGAGCTTCCTTCCACACAAACAGGTGAGTGCTGGGCTTTTGCTGCACATAGCAACGGCCAAAGTATTGTGAAGAACGGTGAGTTTAAGGGATTATCACTGGGTGAACTATGGGAAAAACAGCGCCGAATTTTCGGCAATATTGAGGGAGACCGCTTTCCTCTATTGACTAAGATTCTTGATGCTGCCCAAGATTTGTCTGTCCAGGTACACCCTGATGACGAATACGGTCTCAAGCATGAAGGCGACCTGGGTAAGACAGAATGCTGGTATATCATCGATTGTGAAGAAGGTGCAGAAATCATTTACGGCCATACTGCTCAAACAAGAGAAGAGTTGGCAGCGATGATCCATGAAGGAAAATGGGACGAGCTCTTGACGAAAGTCCCTGTTCAGCCAGGCGACTTCTTCTTTGTCCCAAGCGGTACCGTCCACGCAATTGGTGCGGGGATCGTCATCCTTGAAACTCAGCAGAATTCAGATACAACCTACAGGGTGTATGATTATGACCGCAGAGATAATGAAGGGAATCTGCGCGAGCTGCACATTGAGCAGTCAATTGCTGTTACGACCGTCCCTGCCGTAAAGCCGGAGATTCAGCCGGTCGTCGGAACAACAGGTGATATGAAAGTCACTACATTCGTAGAAAGCAACTACTTCACGGTTCACAAGTGGGAGCTGGAAGGCAGTGCGAAGCTTGAACAGAATCATTCATTTGAGCTTGTTAGTGTTATTTCAGGGTCTGGTTCCCTAACCAAAGGTGAAGAAAAGTATGAATTCAAAAAAGGTGATCATTTCCTTCTTCCTTCTGGATTTGGGGAGTTTGAGCTCAGTGGGAATGCTGAATTGATTGTTTCTCATTTATAATCCCATCAGAAAAAAATTCAATCAAACGTTTGATTAATAAATAGTGTAGTTGAAAGGCAGGCCTTCGAAAGTCTAAAGCCGAGAGAATGACCTGCCAAAAAACAAAAGCAGCAGCCATGTTCCTAACAAGGAAACAAGCTACTGCTTTTTTATTTTCGCGTAAACATGAGAACCGTCCCCATGTTCACCCGTGTTTCACCCATGTTTCATTTGTTCTTCAGATAGACTTCAAATAATAGGTCAATGAGCATGACGAGTGTTGATCTGGCGGTGAGGTCATATCCGGCGAATGTGATTCTTTGGACGCTGGCGCTTATGGTGTATTCGGTCAAGTTTGCGAGTGTGCTGTCTGGTGCATTGGTGATGGCCAGGGTCTGTGTTGTTTTGTATTTCACTTTTTCAGCAATTTTGGTAAGGGTCTTCGTTTCGCCGCTTGATGAGATGAAGATGACCATGTCCTTTAGTTCAAGCATGTTGGTTAGGATGTCAATGATGTGCGATTCGTAAACGTAAATCGTCGTCTTGTTGACTTGCATGAACAGTTTGCTGAAATATTCACCCATCATTTTTGAGAGTCCTACGGCCACGATGATCACCCGACTTGAATGGGTAATCACATTTGCTATTTTTTCAATTTCCTCGAGCTGAATGGATGCCAAGGTATTACTGATATCGTTTCTATACCGGTCCAGCGGATTTTTTTCTCCTGGCAATTGTTCATTTTCAATCCCCTTCAAAAAGAACTTCAACTCCGTGAACCCTTCCAGTCCAAGCTTATGGCACATCCTTACAATGGTCGTGGTACTTACATTATTTTCCTCAGCCATCGCAGTCAGCGACAGCTGCTTCGCTTTTTCCAAATTCGATTCAATATAGTAAAGTACATGCTTTTCCGCATGGGTTAGCGATGGTATCGCATGGGAAAAATGTTCAATGATATATCCCATTGTCTGCTCCTTGTATAACGTTATTTCACTGATTATACCATAGCGCCAAGGCAATTTATAAAATCCTCGAGTTCAAGAATTCTTCAATGTTGTACAATTGTACGCTGATTGTACAAACACCGGCGTGGTATTCATGTTAAAAATGTATTGTAAGCGATTTTAGAAAAGGCTTTCAACCATTTTAGAAAGCGCTTAAATATAAATCTTTTAAAAGAGTGGAGTGAAACGAGATGAATTTAAAAGACATGACTGAAAAAGGTCTGCTCTTTTTAGATGTAGAGTGGGACACAAAAGAACAAGTCATCCGTAATCTAGTTGATGCACTTGATGAGAACGGATACCTTAGCTCAAAAGAAGAATATTATCATGCCGTAATGGAGAGGGAGCAGATTTCGCCGACGGGCTTTGAAGCCGGACTGGCAATCCCCCATGGTAAATCAACCGCTGTAAAAAAAGCAGCTTTTGCGGTGGCAAGATTGACAAAGAAATTAAAAGACTGGGAAAGCATCGATCCTAATAATCAGGTAGAGCTTGTGTTCTTGCTTGCAATCCCAGGAGCAGAAGCTGGTTCTACTCACTTAAGCCTTCTATCAGAATTGAGTACTCGCTTGATGGATTCAAGCTACCATCAGCGACTGATGAACGCTAAAAATGCAGAGGAGTTCATCGCTGCGATTGACCAGGTAGACAATAAAAAAGTTGAGACACAAGAATACACAAAAACCATTGTTGCGATTACAGCATGTGCTGCCGGAATTGCCCACACATATATGGCTGCTGAAGCGTTAGAAAAAGCAGGCCGTGAGATGGGTGTCCGCGTTCTTACCGAAAAGCAAGGCGCTAACGGTCTAGAGGACAAGCACACGAAAGCGCTGATTAAAGAGGCAGATGCCGTCATTTTTGCCACGGATATCTCTCCTAAAGGAATGGAACGCTTTAATGGCAAGCCTTATGTGCAAACGAAGGTTGCCGAGCCATTGAAGAGCGCAAAGGAAATGATCAATCGTGCTTTGAATAATCCTGATGGAGTTGTCAAGGCTTCTGGTGAAGATGGAGATGCCACCATGGATTCTGGTGATAAAGGAATTTGGGCGGAAATGTCCCAGGCGATTCTAACAGGTATTTCTTACATGATTCCTGTTATCGTGGCAGCTGGTCTCATGATCGGTATTGCGAAGCTAGGTGCAATGCCATTCGGACTGGCAGGAGAAATTAACGATTCTAAATATATTGGACATGCGAACGAATTACTAGTGATCCTTCATCACCTTGATAAATTCGGTGGATTAATCTTTAAATTCATGTACCCAATCTTCGGAGCGTTCGTGGCATATTCACTGGCAGGAAGGCCAGGCCTTGTTTCTGGTTTAATTGGTGGTTCTTTTGCTGCAGGCCTTCATTATACATTTTGGGGAGTAGAGGGCGGAATTCCTTCTGGCTTCCTTGGTGCACTGATCCTTGGTCTTGTAGCAGGTTATGTTTCAAGATTTTTGAATGAGAAAATAAAGCTGCACAAAAATCTGCAGGCAATGAAGCCAATGCTGATCATTCCTGCACTAAGCGTTCTTACGATTTTCTTCCTGAACTTTTACTTTGTAGATCCGGTTTTCGGGGCTTTAAATGAAGCAATCAGAAATTACATTGAATCCGCACAAGGCTCTGGCACATTGTTCCTGTCAGCTGTCATTGCTGCAGCTACTGCCTTTGACCTTGGTGGTCCTATTAATAAAGCAGCCGGAGCGATTGCAATCGGTCTTGCTGCCGATCAGATTTTCCCTCTGACTGCGAGGGTATTGGCGATTGTCATTCCGCCAATTGGCTTAGGTTTAGCAACTATTATCGATAAATACGTTGTCGGACGCAGGGTTTTTGATGAAAACCTTCGTGTAACTGGAAATACATCTTTATTGCTAGGCTTCATTGCGATCAGTGAAGGGGCAATTCCGTTTATGCTCCGCAACCCGTTGATTACGATTCCCTTGAACATTATTGGAGCAATTATCGGGTCTGTCACAGCGGTCGCACTTGGGGCTGTCCAATGGTATCCGCTGCCTGCAGTCTGGGGCTGGCCGTTAGTTGAAAACTTCTGGGCATATTTCATCGGCTTGCTTGCTGGTGTGCTATTCATCGCTCTGAGCAACATCTTCATTCGCTTTGCGATTATTAAGCGACAAGAAGCAGCCAAGTAAAAATAGAAAAAGGTGTCTGTTTAGAACAGGCACCTTGCTCTATTTTTTCAAACACAAAGAATCCTACATCTTAGATAAACAACAATTCTGTAATGGAGGGCCTGGCAGATGAATAAAGAAAAATTCGTATACGTTGTCCCGCATTCCCACTGGGATCGGGAGTGGTATTTTACAATAGAAGATTCAAATGTTTTGCTTGCGGAGAATCTCGATCACCTGATGACCATCCTTGAAAATGATCAAGACTATCATGGCTACGTTTTTGACGCGCAGGTATCTGTGATTGAAGAATATTTGAAAATCAATCCTGAGGAAAAGGACCGGATTAAAAAGTTGGTTTCGGCGAAAAGGCTGTTCATCGGGCCGTGGTATACACAGACCGATACATTGCTGGTCAATAAGGAATCGACTATCCGGAACCTTTTGTATGGCACCCGTATTGCCAGAGAATTCGGGCATAGCATGGAAGTAGGGTATTTGCCAGATATCTTTGGGCAAAATGCATATCTTCCATCGATTTTCTCCGGATTTGGAATCGACAGCAGTATTTTGCAAAGAGGAATTTATACAGACCAGCTAGCTGGAGACTTGAATTTTATCTGGAAGTCGCCAGATGGAAAAACGGTTAAAGCAAATAATCTTTATTTTGGCTACGGTCCAGGAAAATTCCTTGCAGCTGATGAGGCGTACTACGAGGAACGCCTGCAGCCGATGCTTGGAAAGCTTGCTGACTTAAATGAAAACAGCGACCATCTGCTTTTACCAGCAGGGGGAGATCAGGTGCTGGTCAGGGAGCATTTTCCCGAAACGATTGCGAAACTGAATGAGAAGGATCCGGTTCATGAATATGTGCTTTCAGATTATGAAAGCTTCATGAAAGCTGCCTGGGAAAATGGGAACTTTAAAAATGTGATTGAAGGTGAGCTGATTGCGCCTCAGAAATCGCGTATTCATAATACGATCCGCTCCCAGCGCTATGATATTAAGCAGTTGAATGACCAGGTAGAGGAAAAGATCATCCACATACTTGAACCAATGGCGATGATCGGAGTTTCTCTCGGATTGAACTATCCGGAAAAATGGCTGGATCAAATGTGGAAGCAGCTATTCGACGTCCATGCACATGATAGTATTGGCGGCTGCAATTCTGATGATACGAACGCAGATATTATGCATCGTCTCACCAAGGTAGACCGGATTGCCGATGGCCTTCTCAACATTCTGAAGAAACAGCTGACACGGGCAATCAGCAATCAGCTTGAGAAAAACAATTTGAATATCGTTTTTAATACATTGCCTAAGCCTTATTCAGGAATGGTCGAAAGTGTTCTTTTTACAAAAGAAAAGGAGTTCGCTGTTACCGATTTAGATGGTATAGAGCTTTCATTCGACCTGACAAGCCAGGAATATATCAGCGGCGGCAAAATCATTGTCGTCACTGCTGAGGGTGAAAAGGAAGTTGAACAGCCAGGATACTACCGCAATGTCGTATTGATTCATGCTGATAAAATTCCTGCGATGGGATATAAAGCATTATTAATAGAAGAAGGCAGGCAGGGCGGTGCAGAAATGACTGCTAGCTCAGATGCCTATATTGAAAACGACTTGTATTTGGTCCGTCTGGAAGATGGCAAGCTTGAACTGAGCAACAAAAAGTCCGGGAAAGCATTGGCAGACTTTATGAAGTTTGAAAACATGGCAGACGCTGGGGATTCATATGATTTTTCACCACTTGATGGTGATGTGAAGCGCATCCTGGATGAGGCTGTATTGATCAGTGTAGAGAAGGCGGATCAGGCTGAAATCATGACTGTGATGCATGAAGCGCACGTTCTAGGGAATCTGGATGAGAGGCAGAGCGGGACGGAAACAATGCTGTTACAGATCCTGACTAAATTGGAGCTGCGCAAAGGAGAGAAAACACTCAGGATTGTTCACGAAATCGATAACAGAATTTGCGACCACCGTGTCCGGGTGCTTCTGGATACTCCTGTGGAAAGTCCAGAATCCTCATATGGCGACCAGGCTTTCAGTGTGTTAGAAAGACCAACGGTGAACGCTTATCTTTCAGATTGGAAGGAGAAAGGATTTGCGGAAGCTCCAGTTCCTTATTATCCTCTTGAGAACTTTGCGGCTGTAGCTGACGGCGAGGGTACTTTTGCAGTCATTACGAAGGGCATTAAAGAGTACGAAGTCATCAAGAAATCAGGGACATTCGCTCTGACTCTATTCAGAAGCGTTGGACTATTAGGCCGAGATAATCTTGCATGGCGTCCAGGACGTGCATCAGGCATCAATAATAAAGTCGTGCTGACACCTGACGCACAGATGCTGCAGAAAATGGAGTTCCATTATGGAATTGTCTTCGTGGATGAACCGTTTGAAGCTGGAAAGTTGTTTGCTGAAGTTGACCAATATCGTGGCCGATACGCGTCCTACCAACTGCAAGCCTACAACACATTTGAAGAAAGACTGGAAAGATTCGAACTTCCGCAGCCGGTTGAAAAGGCACTTGCATCCTATTCATTGTTCGAAATTGATAATGAGCGAGTTTTTGTCAGTGCCTGCAAGAAGGCTTATGAAGACGGAAACCTACTTGTAAGACTGTATAATCCTTCAGGAGACAAAGAATCGTTTGCCGTAACAAGCAGTTATTTTACAAGAGCAGTGGAAACCGATCTTTATGAAAAAGAGGGAGAAGAATTAGATATGGAATCCATCGTCATCCCTCCTAAAGGATATATTACTCTCAAGCTGATGAAGGGTGGAATAAACCATGAATAAGACTCTTCTTGGAATAATGGAAGACCAGCTGAAATTTATTTACGGCGAAAAGTATTCGGATAGCTATATCGAGATGGCAGGCAGACTCGTGGACAAGTGGTCTGGTGTTGAATGGCCCCAAAATGCTGCTATTTCCGAAAAGAATGTCTACTTGATTACGTATGGCGACAGCATTTATGAAGAGGGAACGCCTACACTTGAGACGCTCCACCGTTTTTTACAGGAGTATATTAAAGGGATTGTAACCGATGTGCATCTGCTGCCAATGTTCCCTTATACTTCTGATGATGGATTCTCGGTAACGGACTACCGGGAAATCCATCCGGAGCTTGGCGATTGGAGCAATATCGCGGACCTATCAAAGGATTATCGTCTGATGTTCGATTTTGTTGCCAACCATATTTCAAAATCAAGTGAATGGTTCCAGCAGTATCTGCAGGATCATCCTGAATATAAGAACTATTTTATTCCGTTTGACCCTGAATTTGATGCGAGCCAGGTGGTGAGACCGCGG
Organism: Bacillus sp. JJ1122; assembly: GCF_036964885.1. Taxonomy (NCBI): domain Bacteria; kingdom Bacillati; phylum Bacillota; class Bacilli; order Caryophanales; family Bacillaceae; genus Bacillus; species Bacillus sp. JJ1122. Next base: position 25,353 of record NZ_JBALQL010000016.1, read on the forward strand.
ACATCACCGCTATTCCATGAATACCAAGGGAAGAACGGGATCAAAACGGCTTGGACTACTTTTAGCGAAGACCAGGTCGACGTGAATATTGCTTATTTGCCGCTATTAATCGAGATGACTGATATCCTGCTTACGTATGCATTCAAGGGAGGAACAAGCATCCGTCTTGATGCCATCGGCTTCCTGTGGAAGGAGTCGGGTACAAGCTCCATGCATTTGCCGCAGACACATGCGATCATCCAGATGTGGCGCACGCTGCTTGACCACTTTAAGCCAGGAACGCAAATTATCACGGAGACAAATGTGCCACATCAAGAAAACATCAGCTATTTTGGCGATGGTACAAACGAAGCGCAAATGGTTTATCAGTTTTCATTGCCGCCGCTTGTCCTTTACACATTGACGACCCATGATTCAGGCAAATTGACGGACTGGGCGAAGACGATTGGCAAGGTTTCGGAAAATGCAACCTACTTCAACTTCCTTGCCAGCCACGATGGAATCGGCATGCGCCCGACTGAGGGTATTCTTACAGAAGAAGAGAAGCAATTGCTAGTGAACAAGGTAGTCGAAAATGGCGGCCGTGTTTCTTATAAAAACAATCCCGATGGCAGTCAATCGGTATATGAATTGAATATCAACTACAGTGATGCTCTCGTTAATAAAGGAGAAGACGTAACAGAGGAACTGAAGGTACAGAAAATGCTTGCTGCTCATTCCATTCTCCTTTCCTTCGTAGGCGTCCCTGCGATTTATTACCATTCCCTGCTTGGGTCGCAGAATGACCAGCGAGGAGTGGAGGAATCCGGGATCAATCGCCGGATTAACAGAGAAAAATTTGACTTTGACACGATTTCCCGTGAACTTACGGAAAGCCCGCGAAGAAAAGCCATTTTTGGCGGATTGAAGAAAATGATTGAAATCCGCCAGGCAGAGTCTGCTTTCTCACCGTTCGCAGAACAGGAAGTATTCGATCTTGGGTCTGATTTCTTTGCCATGAAGCGCTTCAATAAAGAAACAGGTGAAGAAATATTCTTTGCAGTCAATGTCAAAGCAAAACCAGCAAAACTTGCCGCTGATGTTAAGGGGACAAATTTGTTAACTGGTGAAAAAATCGATAGTGACATCACTTTACAACCGTATGAATTTGTATGGGTGACCAAATAAGGTGAAGGTGGTGTTGTTATGAAAGCAGTCATTGCGGTGGATTCGTTCAAAGGATCGTTATCTTCTATAGAGGCAGGTGAAGCCATAAAAAAAGGCGTGTTGGATGCCTGTCCGGATGCTGCAGTTGAAGTCTGCCCCATGGCAGATGGCGGGGAAGGAACAGTAGAAGCGCTTATGCACTCCAGAGGCGGCACGAAGAGGAAAGTAAGTGTTCACGGTCCCTTAATGGAAAACGTCTTAGCTGAATATGTCGTCTTTCCATTTAAAGGTGTGGACCATGTTTTTATCGAAAGTGCTGCGAGCTGTGGTCTTACCCTGATTCACGCTCAGCAAAGAAATCCGATGAGGACTAACACTTTTGGTGTCGGCGAGCAAATCAAGGATGCCATTGAACAGGGGTATCGCCATTTTATCCTGTCTTTAGGAGGAAGTGCGACAAATGATGGCGGCACAGGGATGCTTCAGGCACTTGGCTGGCAGTTTTATGATAAAAAAGGGCATTTGATCAGCAATGAGGGAAACCCTCTTATGCAGGTAGACTCCATGTCGTCCAAACAAGCAATGAAAGAGCTGAAAGAATGCTCGTTCACGATAGCCAGCGATGTGTTGAACCCGTTTTATGGGCCAGGTGGAGCCGCTCATATTTTTGCAAGGCAAAAAGGGGCGAATGACGCCCAAATCTTGGAGCTGGATATAGCTCTTAAGCGTTTGTGTGAAGTATTCTCGAAGGAAACAGGTATGGATGTCCAGGATATCCTAGGTGCTGGTGCAGCTGGCGGGCTTGGCGGCGCAATGGCCGCCTGCCTCCATGCAACCATGAAGTCTGGCGCTGAAATCGTAATGGACATAACCGGACTTAAAGAAAAGATCAAAGCTGCTGACATTGTATTCACCGGTGAAGGAAGCCTCGACCAGCAATCGTTGATGGGCAAGGTACCGGTGACAATAGCCAAGTACGCCAAACTCCACAACAAAAAAGTCATTGGCATTGCCGGAAGAATCGATACAGAATTAGTGAAAATCAACGAGTATCTCGATGCTGTATTCTCCATCCAGACAGAATGCAGAACCCTGGAAAAAGCCATGCAGCCAGACATCACCACCAAACAGCTCGAAATCACAGCCAGCCAAATAATGCGACTGATGAGATAGAGAGGAAGCAGGGGGACGTACCCTTTGCTTCTTTTTTCGTTTTCTTAGGCAGGTTGGGCGTCCCCATGTTCACCCGTGCCCACTTATTTGATTAGCATTCTTATTACGGGTACACTTACCTATATGTATTTACTGAGCAGGTGTATGGTATGAATAATAGACAAAAAGAGTTGTTGAGAGTATTGCTCGTTCATGACGAGGTTATGAATATAAAGGTTTTAGCTGAGCAGTTGGATTGTGCTGAGAAAACGGTGAGGAATGATTTGGATCGGATTGAAGAGTTTATTTGCGATTATCCGGAGATTAGAGTTATTCGTAAGCCTGGGCAGGGGATTTCGATTGAAGGCAGGGAGGAAGATCGGTCCAAGGTTTTGCAAGCTCTGCTTTCGGGTGAATCTAAATCGAGCGAAGAACGGCTGTTTGAAATGGCTTTTCAGCTTTTAACGAGTCAAAAGCCTATGACCTTACAGCATTTTGCTGATTTGTATTATGTCCCTAAAGCTGCGATCAAAAAGGATATTGAAACGATATCAGAATGGCTGGAGCGTTATGAACTGGAGATTGTTTCGAAGCCAAGAGTTGGTAATGAGATTCAAGGGCAGGAATTAAAGAAACGCAGTGCTCTGGCACACTTGTCCGAGCTCAATCCTTCTGCACAATATGATAAAAAAGCGGTGTTGGATTTATTTTTACCATATGAAATCATGGTGGTTCAGAAAGCGATTCAAGAGATGCAGCAAACCTTCTCCATCGCCTACACAGAAGAAGCCGCAAATAGCTTGCTTGTACATGCACTGGTTATGGTCAAGCGGACCAGGCAGAATGCCGCAATTTTTGTACAACCTTCCGAAAGGCAAGAGGCGTCCCGGAGAAAGGAATATCAGTATGCAAAATTCCTGTTTGCTTCGCTGGAAGGCGTTTTCAGCATGACATTTCCTGAAGAAGAGCGGGTTTATTTTACATGGCATCTTGTCAGCAGCAAGCGGGTGGACGTGGGCAAGCAGCAGGCTATGAATATGGATGAGGAGACTGCGAACCTTGTGCAATCCATTATTGAAAAGATGGACAAGCTCACTTTGATGCCCTTTGGGAAGGATGGGGTGCTGGCCAATGGACTTGCGGTGCATATGCACTCCGTCACCAATCGCATCAAGTTTGGATTTCCTATTACCAATCCGCTGCTCTCGAATATTAAGAAGATGTACCCTTATATGTTCAATATGGTCATGCTAGCCATTGATGCCGTAAGAGAATCATGCTTAATCGAGATTCCCGAGGATGAGGCAGCCTATATTGTTCTTCATTTCCAGGCATCCATTGAAAGGCTGGAGAAGAAGAGGGATCAGAAGAAAAAGGCCATCATTGTTTGCCATATGGGAATTGGCATGTCGAATTTATTAGAAGCGAAAATTGAGCAGCAGTATCAGGATATAGACATTTTAGCGTGCATTGAACGGGCGGAATTAAACGGATACTTGGAAGAGCATTCAGCTGATTTTATTATCTCAACGATTCCCCTCGAAAAAATACCAACGGTACACATCGTGATTTCACCGCTGTTTGGACAAGAGGATAAGGGAAAGCTTAGCCAATTTGTCACAGGTCTGGCGCAGAAACAGATAGAACGTAATGAGAAGGAAGTCTTTACCCCGTTTTTATCGGAGGAGCTTGTGTTCTTTAATGTAAAAAAAGAACATCGCTATGAGGTAGTCGAGATGCTTGCGAATGCTCTTTTTTCAAAAGGATATGTCAGCCAGGGATTCATCCACAGTGCGGTTAACCGAGAGCGGAGTTCATCTACGGCGGTTGGCGGAGGGATTGCGATTCCGCATGGCAATCCTGCTATGGTCGAAAAATCGGCGCTTGCTGTTGCAATCATGGAAGATCCAATTGAATGGGGAAATGAAAGGGTCACGCTCATCTTTATGCTGGCGATAGCCAAACAGGATCAGGGAAACGTCCGCGGGATTATTGGGCGGATATCTTCTTTAAGCGAGACACCGCTTGTCGTTCACGCGTTAACAGGGTCAAGGGATTACATGGAGTTTATAGCGCTATTAGAGAGGAAATGAGCTTTGCAGTGCATTTTAGTAGAATGCACTGCTATTTTTATTAAGTCATTTTTACCACAGCTTACGGTAAAAACTTAAAAGATTGGCTTGTTATGTAAGCGTTATTATAAGAGTAAGCAAATACAACATGATCACTAGGAGGAAATAGTATGGGGAAAATATTAGCTGTAACAGCTTGCCCAGTTGGTATTGCGCATACGTATATGGCCGCTGAAAATCTTCAAAAGGCGGGCGCAGCGCTTGGTGTTGATATAAAAGTAGAAACCCAGGGTTCGATTGGGGTAGAGAATGCATTAACGGACCAGGATATTGCGGAAGCAGATGGAATTATCATCGCCGCTGATAAAGAGGTTGCGAAAGAACGTTTTGCCGGAAAAAGAGTCATCGTAACAGGTGTCCAGGATGGGATCCGCAAGCCGGAAGAATTGATTAAACGAATCCAGAGCGGGGATGCACCAATCTATAAGGCAGATTTAGCTTCAGGAAATGAAGCTAAGCCAAGTCGTAAAAAAGAAAATCCGATCTACAAACACTTGATGAATGGTGTATCCTATATGGTTCCGTTCATTGTTGTTGGGGGATTGCTGATTGCGATCGCACTGACACTTGGTGGCGAGCAAACGCCTGGTGGAATCAAGATTCCAGACGGTTCGATCTGGAAGCAGGTTGAAAGCCTTGGCGGTACAGCGTTCATGTTCATGGTGCCGATTTTGGCAGGATTCATTGCGGTAAGTATTGCTGACCGACCAGGTTTGGTTCCGGGTATGATCGGCGGTTATATTGCGGCAAACGGAAGTTTCTATGGCAGTGACGCTGGTGCTGGATTTATCGGCGGGATTATCGCCGGTTTCCTTGCAGGTTATGTTGCTCTTGGTATAAAGAAAATTAAAGTGCCAAAAGCAGTTCAGCCAGTCATGCCGATCATCTTTATCCCGATTTTATCAAGTTTGATTGTTGGTCTTTTATTCATTTTTGTCATTGGGAAGCCAGTTGCAGGTGTGTTTGAAGGATTAACGGCGTGGCTTGCTGGAATGCAGGGCGGAAGCTCGATTGTGTTAGCGATGATCCTTGGAGCGATGATTGCAGTGGATATGGGCGGTCCTTTCAACAAGGTTGCTTTCTTATTCGGTTCAGCCATGATTGCGGAAGGAAACTATGGAATCATGGGACCGATTGCGGTTGCCATCTGTATCCCGCCAATTGGTCTTGGACTAGCTACTTTCATCAACAAACGCAAATTCACACAAACAGAAAGAGATGCAGGAAAAGCTTCATTCACGATGGGATTGTTCGGAATTACAGAGGGAGCGATTCCTTTTGCAGCACAGGATCCCCTTCGTGTTATTCCAAGTATAGTTGTAGGTTCAATGGTTGGCTCGGTTGTTGCCATGCTTTCTGGAGTGGGCGATCGAGTAGCGCATGGTGGTCCGATCGTTGCTGTCCTCGGAGCTGTTGATAACGTTGTAATGTTCTTTGTTGCCGTGATCGCGGGTGTGATTGTGACGGCACTTATGGTAACAGCATTGAAGAAAAATGTGGATGCCGGTCCTGTTGCGGCTGGTGTTGGCACTGTTTCTGCAGCTCATGTGCCTGCGAATGAAAAGACTGCCGAACCTGAAAAAGCCGCTGAACCTGTAAAAGTGGAAGCAGCTGCGAAAACAGAAATTCGCCAGCTTACTGACATCATGGATTTGGACTTAATTGAAACGGACTTAACAGGCAACACTCGTGACGATGTGATCGATGAAATGATTGCCAAGTTTGATGCAAGCGGAGTTTTAAGCTCTAAGGAAGACTATAAACAAGCGATTTTAAAGCGTGAAGGAGAAAGTTCAACTGGACTTGGCATGAATATCGCGATTCCTCACGGAAAATCAAATACTGTCACTCGTCCTGCTGTCGCATTTGGGATTAAGCGGAATGGAGTCGACTGGAACAGCTTAGATGGAACCGATGCAAAACTGATCTTCATGATCGCAGTACCAGAAAAAGCAGCAGGAGACGCGCACTTGAAAATCCTTCAAATGCTATCGCGCAAACTCATGGATGATCAATTCAGGGAACAATTACTGAACGTGAAAACGAAAGATGAAGCTTATAAATTGTTGGAGACTATTCAATAACTATAAAGTGGAAGAATGGGGACTAAAACTGAGTCCAAAAAGTTGGCAGCCGGCTGGGCAAGAGTTTGGTATTGTACCGTACTCTTGCCTTTTTGTTTTGCCTTCTTCCGTATTTACCACGCAAGAAAGCGGCAATATTGAGGGAGACCGTTTTCCGATATTATCTAAGATTCTCGATGCAGTCCAAGGCTTTTCCCTTCAGATACACCCTGATGATAATACGGTATCAAGCATGAAGGTGGAGACAGAATATCATCCATTCTTAGAGACGATTGGCAACAGTGTTATGGTGAAGATAAGTAATATAAATTGAAGGCACCACCCAATAAGGATGGTGCCTTCAATTTATGAAATTAGATTTGATTTGCAAGTATTGTTATGAATGCGCTTAATAGGATAGAGAGTAGAAGGAAAGAGGTATATAAAATGACCTTATTTCTTTTCTTTTTCCTTTGTTTGGCTTCAGGTGTTAACCATTGATAATGTGTCGTCATCAAATGATCTCCTTTATCTATTTTGATGGCAGCTGGCAGGCTTTGTCGGTTTGGACAGAGGCCCCTTTAGCTTTGCGTCATTACTTTTCAGTAATTTTGCTCTTCAATATTATATAAATTTTCAGAATGATAGTGCTATAGGTAAAACTTACCGTTTTCGACATTAAACTACAAAAAAGCCAATCCTAGTATAGAACAGGATTGGCTAAAGAACAGAATTTATTTTAACTCCAGGTGTTCTTTTAAAGCTTGTTGTAACTTTTGTTTCTCTTCATCAGGGACCATATAATAGTAGATTCCATCGATCTTCGTGCCACTTCCGCTGACTTCCATTTGCTGAATGCTTTTGCCAGCGTCCTTATAATTCTTCTGGATATCGACCATTTCATCAAATGTCATATTTGTTTTGACATTCTGTCCTAAAGCTTTAAAAATATCATCGAATTTTGTTAGAGACGAGAAGCTTGCACCTTCTTTAATAACTGCTTGAATGATCTGGCGCTGACGTGATTGTCTTCCGAAGTCACCGCGTGGATCTTCATAGCGCATTCGTGAATATTTTAGAGCCTTTTCCCCATTTAAAACAAGTTCTCCTTTTGGAAAGTGGACTCCCTCATACGTGAAATCAAGGTCATTATTCACAGTGACTCCACCTACAGCGTTGACAATATCCTGAAAGCTTTCCATATTGATTTGCATATAATAGTCTATCGGAATATCCAGGAAATTTTCAACCGTAGCCATTGCCATTTCGACACCGCCAAAAGCATAGGCATGGTTGATTTTGTCTTCTTTCCCTTTGCCAATAATCTCAGTCCTAGTATCACGTGGAATGCTCAGCATTTTCGTTGTTTTTGTATTAGGGTTAACAGTAAGCACGATTAATGTGTCAGAACGGCCGCTGTCACCTTTACGTTTATCTACACCCATCATCAATACGGAAAATGGCTGCTTCTTATCCAAAGTAACAGGGTCTTGACGCTTCTCCGATTTACCACGTTCAATCGGCTGGTGCATCGTATCCACAGCACTAGTTAGAGAGTTATATACCGTAAATGCATAAGCTCCTACACCAATGACTAATAGGAGAATCACTATTCCTATCACTTTAAGCCATGTAGGCTTTTTTTTCTTTTTATCTGATCTCATATCCTTGTTCCTTCCTAATAAAAAGGTTTTTTGCACTATTCACTATCTTAACAAATTTTTAGTTAATAGAGAATGTATTTTTTATGCAGTTATTTGATAAGAGAGATGAAATCTTCCGTATGTGTATATTTAAGTTAAATATTACGAAGATAGCTCGTATTCTTTCTAAGAGGCTTATGGCTGAAAACGCAGAATGGATAGGTTATTCAAAGCTTTAGAGATAAAGTTAATGAGGAATATATTTAATAAACTTTGAAATCTATTAGTGCTGAAAATTTTAAAAAATTCTTTTCATTTGGAATTATTAATNNTAATTATCTAATTTGCAATTTTAGATAATGCTATTTTGGAGCAGTCTTCTGATGTTCATAACAATAGATTTCACCGTTGAATTTATTGTTTGATAAACAATACTTTTTTACTTTTTCTGAAACAGGTTTATTGCAAACAGTACACGAAGAACTAGAGCTGGTTTTTTCCTCTGATATATTTGTTTTTAATGCAAGATTATGTTTTTCTCTAACTTTTGGGTCAGTAATATTTGCCCTGGAAAAGGCATGAAAAATTGTTGAGATGTCATTTTCGTTTAGGAGAGGCTCCTTGTGTTGAATTTTTAAGACGGAGACCTTTCGATGGATAAATTCTGACAACTCCATGTCATACACTATCATTTCGTTAGATGCTATTTTTCGGTAATCCAAGTCCACTTTAAATGTGCAACGTTTCGTAAAAGATACCAGGGAAAAAAATAAATCATGATACTTGTTATCGATAAATGATGTTAGTGCTCTGATATGACCGTAGTTCTGCACAAAAGGGTTCATCATTTTAAACTTTCCATTAACCAACCATGTTTTTCGATCTTTTGCGCCATATATAGTCCCTTGATAGTTTTTAGTTTCAATGACAAAAATACCATATGAAGTTAAAACTACATGGTCAATTTGTGAATACCCGGACTTTGCTTTTGGATTTTTCACGAGGAGATCGCTTAAGTAACGACAATCCTTTGGTAACTGATCTAATTGTATATCGATCTTAAATTCTCCTATTTCGCCTTTTCTTGTAGCAACCTGTTCATTCGTTCTTTTTAGTTTTGATGAGGTTGTACTTGCTTGTTTTGGTTCCTCGTTCTTTTTCTTCTTTAAAAAGTTTAGGAATAATAGCATGATCTTCTCCCTATTTGTTTAATCTATTTTAATTGTAACTTTTTGTAGGAATTTCAACCATACCTAAGATATGGGCATGACCACTATATTTACGCCTAAGTATTTATAGTTTTTGTGGATTATTTTTTAAGTAGGTAAAAGGTTGAATATAAGTTAAAAGAAATAATCGATAAAGAAAAAGTTGGTTTTCAAAAATATGGTAGAATTATCTATAGTTAGTTGACAACTTAGGAGGAGAAGTATTTGGCAAAACCAAGTAGAAAACAAAGACAAAATGACCTTTATACGATTGTAGCAGGGCCAATTTTATTGATTGGTCTCTGGGTAATATTTCAATTTAAAATAACTAGCATTTATTATCTAATTGGACTAGTGCTATTTGCAGTAGTTATGGGTGCAATTACATCTTCTTTTGTTCCAGACATGAGGAGAAAAGAGAACAAGTATAAAAACATGTACACGGGGTTACCAAAAAAATCAAAAAACAATAAAAGTATAAAAAAACCACCTCTTAAAAATAATCCGACTAATTTAGCAGACACCTCCAAAATTCTAAGATCGGAAAAGAATATAATGACTTTACCATTAGAGGATATTTCTTGGAGAGAATTTGAAGAACTATGCTATCTTTACTACAAAGCAAAGGGGTATAAACCCCGTAAAACATCAGAAGGTGCTGATGGGGGAGTAGATTTGATCATCTTCAATCGTCATCATAATACTGAAGTTGCAGTCCAAATTAAACATTATATAAAAGGTAAACAAATAGACGTTAAGCTCATACGGGAACTTGATTCTGCAAAGAAGAACCATGGTTGCATGTTAGCTGAATTGATAACCAGTTCAAGTTTTACAAATCCTGCTCTTGTGGAAGCTGACCGCAGAAATATTGAATGTCGAGGCGAAGAATGGGTTAATTCAAAACTTTTACCTTGGAGAGAGCAACAATTGAAGAAAAATAGCCTAGCGTGAATGTAATGGGGGTTAAGGGGTGATATCCAAGGATCCATAGGAAGGGAGCTATCCCATATCCATCAAGTTAAGCAAATAAATATCGTTGTATGGTAAAGAGCCTATCCTTTCTATAAATCTAAAGAAAGGTGGGCTTTTTGTTTGTGTAAAATTACATTAGAAGACGAAAATTATTGTCTGAGCTAGGAAGCATCTTATCTCCCAACTTTCTTAATGAATTGGCTTAAACTCATAGATTAAGAGTGGAAGTAGGAACCATCGAATTTTGTATCATTATGTTCTTTTTTATGAAGGATCGGGAGTGCAATTCCTGTTAGGAAAATGAGCACTCGTCACTGCAGAACGACATGTAGTTAAAATCAGAATGATTGAACCGAATAATCAATAAAAACCCTGATGATATGCTAAAAATGATTCTCAGTCACCATATCTCCCAATAGTTCCCTATAAATCAGTTACGATAAAAGAGCTAAAAATAAGTATTATTTTCAAAATATTCATTCTTGACTGAAAATCATATATGATATACCATATATAATATATCATATATGATTTGAATTTTCTGATAAAGAGAGGCTGTCGATTATCTATGTATCGCACAAAAAAGGAAATGATCTACCAGACGCTAAAAGAAGAGATACTAAGCGGCCAATATGAATTTGGAGATAAGTTGGTGATCAGCCGGCTTGCTGTGAGGTTTCAAAGCAGTGAAATTCCAGTTAGGGAAGCTATTAGTCAATTGGATTCAGAAAAGTTGATAGAGTTCAAGCCACATGTTGGGGCTGTTGTCAGTACACTATCATCCAAGGATATTCAGGAAATTTTTGAACTGCGGGTAGAATTGGAAGGGCTTGCAACAAGGCTGGCAGTCGAAGGATTAACTCAAAGTCATATGGAGGAACTTAGAGAAATTTTAGATGATTCGGTTATGGCATTCAGAGAAAAAGACTACGACGAATATGAGGCATTAAATATTAAGTTTCATAAAAAAATCTATTCTGCATGTAATAATCGTTTGTTAATCCATAAAATTGATGAGCTATGGGCCAACACCAGAAGGTATCCCTCCTTATTTAAAGGGAATGACGAGCACATTGAGGCGTCTGTTGAAGAGCATGAGCATATTTACCAGGCATTAATGAAAAGAGATATTATGCTTGCAGAAAGTTACATGATTAAGCATAAAACACGTGCCGGAAGAGAAATTCTCAGGCGCAACCAACGGGACTATTATGACAAAATCAATAGTCTTATTCCAAATCATAGCACCTGAAAATACGACTCAAGGAGGAAGAAATAATGAAATATGTACGCTTTTCTAAAAATGGCAAAAATTTATTTGGTGTTTTAGAGGGAGAAAAAGTAGCAGAATTAGATTCGGATTTTTTGGAAGGGTCACCAAAGTTAACTGGTGAGGAATTCCAGCTCTCGGAAGTTAAGCTGTTGCCTCCAGTGAATCCAGGCCAGGTTGTCGCGATTGGATTGAACTATGCTCTCCATGCGGAAGAAAGCGGAAAAGATATTCCTGATGAGCCAATGATGTTTATGGTTTCACCAACAGCTATCGTGCCTGATGGGGAGGAAATTATCTTGCCTAATCTAGAGCATCGAATTGATTATGAAGCAGAACTGGCGATTGTGATCGGCAAACAGGCTAAGGATGTCAAAAAAGAAGAAGCCCTGGATTATGTGTTCGGTTACACTGCATGCAACGATGTTTCAGATAGAAATCTCCAAAAAAAGGATGGGCAATTTACGAGAGCCAAGTCTTTTGCAACTTTTAAGCCTCTAGGTCCAGCCATTGAAACGGAATTAAATCCAAATAATGTGGAAATTAAATTAACGGTAAATGGAGAAGTCCGGCAGCATTCCAATACGGATGACTTAATCCACGATATTGAATCCCTTATCGTGAAAGTCACTGAAGTGATGACACTGAATCCAGGCGATATTATCATTACGGGTACACCATCAGGGGTTGGACCGCTAAAACCGGAAGATGAAGTAGTCCTGGAAATCGAAGGGATCGGAAAATTGACAAACAAAGTGGTGGATGGAACGAAAGTGGGAAATCCTCAGACTGAGGAGACCCATTCAGCATAAAGAAATTCTTTTAACAAAGGGGATCATAATGAAAATCAATCCAGAAAAAATCAGGTTTTTTTCCAATCAATTGTTGATGAAAGTTGATGTGCCTCAAGAGGAAGCAGAAATCATTACCGAAGTTTTACTGGAAGCAGATTTAAGAGAGATACATAGCCATGGCTTTTTAAGGCTTCCCATCTATGTTGAGCGGATACAAAAAGGGATGATCACCAATAAGGTTCATATAACGGTAGAGCAAGAGACTCCTGTAATGGCCCTTTTGGATGGGAATTATGGAGCAGGTCAAGTTGTAGCTTATAAAGCCATGGAAAAATCGATAGAGAAGGCGGAAGAATCCGGAATTGGATTAGTTGCGGTGAAAAATAGCAATCATTTCGGAATCACGGCCTACTATTCTTTGATGGCGGCTAAGCAAGATAAAATTGGAATTGTCATCAGCAATGTTGCCCCTTTGATGCCTGCGATTGGGGGAGCAGAAAAGGTGATTGGAAACAATCCGATTTCGATTGCCGCTCCATCAGCAGATGAACCAATTGTATTGGATATGGCTCTGAGCAATACTGCATTTGGTAAGGTCCTGTTTGCAAAGGAGAAAAATATGCCAATTCCAGAAGGATGGGGAGTGGATGCCAAGGGTGTTCCCACCACCAATCCTGATGACGTCATAAATGGCGGATTCCTTTCTCCTGTTGGAGGTCCGAAAGGTTTTGGCTTGGCGCTGATGGCGGAGATTTTGACAGGTGTTCTTTCCGGGGGGCATTTTTCTAAAATGATTCCTTCGATGTATGATGTGAACCAGAAACAATCGATTTCCCATTTTATGCTGACAATTGATATCAAAAAGCTGATTCCCTTAGAAATATATCATCACGGTATCAAGCAACTTGTTGCCTATATTAAAAATTCAAAAAAGGCAGAAGGCACGGATGAGTTATATCTGCCTGGTGAAATTGAATTTTTAAAGGAAAAGAAAAATTTAGAAGCGGGAGTCCCAATGGAGGAGCAGACCTTCCATAACTTAAATGAATTAGCCAGGAACCTCGGAGTGGAGGAGCTATCGGTATAGAGTGATTAAAAACTTCTATTAAGGAGGAAGAGGATGACCATGAATGATACAGTTCTGTCTCAGCAAAATGAAGTAAAAGAGACTAAGTTTAAAGTCATTGATACAGACGTTCACCATGATATAGCATCTGTAGATGATTTGGTACCCTATTTGTCAGATCATTGGAAGCGCTATATCACAGAGTACAACTGGAAGCCTATCAAGACTACTCCATTTCATCAAGTCCGCAGCGGTACGAAATATAGAGGAGACTCCTTTGGAGAAAATAAAAGACCTCCAGGTTCAGACTTTGATTTATTAAAAAAGCAATTACTGGATGACCATGAAATTACTCATGCCGTTCTTGGCGGCTGGTTCCATGAAGCCACTGTTGCAACAGGGTGGTATGAGTTTGCTGCAGCCAGAGCGGCTGCCTATAACGATTATACGATTGAACAATGGTTAAACAAAGATAAACGTCTGTTAGGCTCCATTACCATCCCGGCTGATCCTGTTGCTGCTGTTCGTGAAATTGACCGTGTAGGTCCGCACCCTCAGATGGTACAGGTAATGATGTCCATAGGCAACTTTGCATGGGGTGACCCTCTTTATCATCCAATCTTTGAAGCAGCCTGCCGCCATGGGCTTGCAATTGGCATGCATCTATCAGCAGATATTACATTCCAGGGTGGGGAATTCTTAAGGTATTATGTTGCCTGGCGTGCAGCACATCCACAAGCTTATATGACGCAAGTGATCAGTCTGATTACAAACGGAGTTTTTGATAAATATCCTGATTTAAAGGTTGCGTTAATTGAGGGAGGTTTTGAATGGGTTCCATTTATGATGAACCGAATGGATGCAGCCTATAAGGGGCTTAGACAGGAAACACCTTGGGTTAAACGGATGCCTAGCGATTATTTCCGGGATAACATGAGGTTTAGTACCCAGCCATGGCATGATATATCAGCTAAGCACTTTTTAGATATTATCGATATGATGGGAACGGATGAAATGCTGATGTTTTCAACGGACTACCCGCATTGGGACTTCGATGCCCCAAAACGGACATTGCCACCGAAGATTTCAGACGATTTGAAACATAAAATCCTCTACGAAAATGCCAGGGAGTTATATAAGCTGTAACTTATCCACTTATATGCGGAAGGAGGAACTTTCTATGAAGTATACCATTTGTAGATCAGATGAGTTAAAAGAAGGACAAATGAAAGCCTTTACAGTTGAAAGGAAATCCATTGTTGTCATTCGATCACAGGACGGTAAATTATATGCCCTGAGAAATGTTTGCCCTCATAAGGGACCAGCTCTTTCTGACGGATCGCTTGACGGAACGTGTACAGCATCAGAGCCTGGTGAGTACAACCTTGAAAAAGTGGGAGAAGTGCTTAAGTGTCCATGGCATAATTGGGAATTTGACATTAAAACTGGATGCTCAATATTTGATCCTGATAATGTTCGGGTTAAAACCTTTGATGTGCTCGAGGAAGAGGGAGCTGTTTTTTTACAGGTTTAAAGAGCAGCTATCATGGAGGGAAACTAGCTCTATCAGAAAGTTAGTGTCAGGTAGTGGCAATGACCATTGATAGTCCAGAAAAAGAAAGCCGGCGAATAAGATCAAGCTTAATATTTATTCTCTATCGGCTTAGAAGAGGTGAATTACATGGGAAGACTTGATAGCAAAGTAGCTTTAATAACTGGTTCGGCTGGCGGGCTAGGATTGCAGATTGCTATTCATCTAGCGAAAGAAGGGGCGATCGTCATCCTGAACGATGTCAATGAAGCGCTAGTGAAAGAGTCAGCATTAAAATTGGAAGAGGACTATGAAGTTGCATACGTCGTTGGCGATGTTTCCAAAAAGGCTGACGTTACAAGGATGTTTGATCAAATTATAAATCGTTTCGGCAAAATTGATGTTTTGGTGAATAACGCAGGAGGAAGCCTGCACACCCCTCGTGTTCTTGAAGAAATCGAAGAAGAGCACTGGGATAAGGTGATCGATGTGAACTTAAAGGGTACTTTTCTTACTTCCCAGGCATTTGTCAAACACACGAAAGAACGCGGCGGCGGGAAAATTATTAATATGTCGTCGATTGGAGGAAGAACAGCCAGTTTAATAACTGGAGTAGCCTATGCTGCAGCCAAAGGAGGAGTGATCAACTTTTCGAGAAGGCTGGCCAAAGAAGTCGGGGAGTTTGGAATCAATGTGAATGTGATTGCTCCTGGACTAATTATCAGCGGAGAACGAATGCATCACTTGTTTTATGAGGAAAATTCAGAAGAGCAAAGGACACAAACATTATCGGAGATTCCGTTAAAGTCGCTAGGGGAAAAAGCGGATATTGCGAATGCGGCTGTTTTTCTGGCTTCTGATGAATCACGCTATATGACTGGTGCTGTAATTGACGTGAACGGCGGAAGGTTTATGGGGTAGGTTTAGTTGCATTGTTAAATAACACTATTATAAAAGTGATTATGAAAAAAATGATTTTATTAAAATACCTGAAAAAGTTTTGAAGTGAGCTGAAAAAATCTTGAGCTGAGAGCCCATCAAGGAGGGTGCCCATTTTGTTTAAAGTGATTTCTTCTTCACCTACCTTTGGATTGTATTCAAAGGATCCGCTCGATTTACTCTATTCCCGAGGCTGCCAAGTTGAAATTTTACAGAAAGATATTACTTCAAATGAAGAGAAATTCGCAAAAGCTCTTTCCGATGCAGATGCCTTAATTGTAGGGGTAGAAACGATTACTCCGGGAGTATTAAAATATGCAGCGAAATTAAAGGTTATTGCCAAGCATGGAGCAGGAGTAGACAATATTGATCTCAAAGAAGCAGAAAAGAAGGGTATTCTCGTTACCAATGCTCCAGGGGCAAACAGGCATGCTGTCGCAGATATGGTGTTTGGCTTATTCCTTTCTATTGCCCGTCAAATTCCATCTGCGTACCAAGAGGTTAAAGAAAAGAAGTGGCCACGTGTTGTAGGAAATGAAATATTTCAAAAAAACCTTGGTGTCATTGGCACAGGGAGGATTGGAAAGGAAGTTATCAGGCGTGCACAGGGATTTAATATGAAGGTCCGCTGCTATGATCTTTTCCAGGACGAACAGATTGAACAGCAAGGTTTAGGAAAATATGTGCCCTTTCAGGAACTATTAAAGGAATCGGACTTTATCACGATCCATACAGATTTGAACCAGGAGACCAAGGCGATGATTGGAAAGGAAGAATTATCGCTTATGAAGGAAAGTGCCTTCATTGTGAATACTGCTCGTGGTGGGATTATTGATGAGCAAGCGCTATATGACACACTCAAGGCCGGATTAATAAGGGGTGCGGCAATTGATGTTTTTGAAAATGAACCACTTTCAGATTCACCCTTGCTTAATCTGCCAAACTTTATTGCGACCCCCCATATGGCCGGATATACAGAAGAGGCATTACGAGAAGTAGGTATGCTGACAGCACAAAATGTATTAGATGTTTTGGAAGGAAGACAAGCGGCTTATCTCGTTCCATCCTAATGCACATAGGAGATCATCTGTGAACTGGTTCAAATGGACAAAACATGGAGGTGATTTTATTGAGAAAAGAAGTACTTGTTAATATAACCATGTTGATCTTAAGCTTTTTCATGCTCTATATGGTGAAACAATTACCAACCCCGAATTCTATACAAGGTTTAGGACCAGGGTTTTATCCGACGATCATTTTATACACGATCATTTTCTTTAATGCGCTGCAGCTTTTAATCTTGTTTTTTTCAAAAACGAAGAAGACATCAAGTGGCAGCTCTGATTTTCAGGCAGGCAGATTTCTGGTGATGATCGCCATAATGACGGGATATGTTCTGAGTCTCTCTTACATTGATTATAAGATTGGCACGTTCTTATTAATTTTTTCACTTATGATATTGCTTGGAGTCAAGAGCTACAAACTCCTGCTCTCCGTATCCGTTATTTCTGTAGCCACAATATTTCTGCTCTTTGAAGTACTTCTGAATGTTCATATTTAATGAAGGGAGGTAGGTTGTATGGAACAAGTACTATCGCAAGTATTTGATATCCAAACTTTGGTTCTCGTCTTTGCAGGAGTTTTCCTCGGAGTTGTTTTGAGTGCAATTCCAGGTTTAACTGCAACCATGGGAATCGCTTTATTGATTCCTTACACATTCACTTTGCCGCAGGTCCCCGCGATCAGTATGCTTCTTGGCATATATATAGGGGGGATGTATGGGGGATCCATTACCGCGATCTTAATCCGGACTCCGGGAACCCCTTCAGCTGCTGCTACTCTGCTAGACGGTTATCCCATGGCGGCGAAAGGACAGGCAGGAAAAGCACTTAATTATGCCACAATCGGATCCTTCGTTGGCGGCATTATCAGTTGTCTCGTCTTGATACTGATTGCTCCGCAGCTTGCATCATTCGGGTTAAAGTTTGGTCCGGCGGAATTCTTTGCTCTTGCGGTGTTTGGTTTAAGTATCGTCGGTACTATATCAGGAAATAACGTCGTAAAAGGGATGATTGTAGCGGGTGTAGGTCTTATGATCGCAACGGTCGGGATGGACCCTATTGGTGGTGTTGCACGTTTTACATTCGGGAGTGTGAACTTAACGAGTGGAGTTTCGTTTATTCCAGCTCTAATCGGTCTCTTCGCTGTTTCACAGGTTATAAAGGAAATTGAGGAAAAAGCAACAGAAGGGATTAAAGAGAAGATTAAATATCAGCGTGAACGTATCTCAATAAAAGAAATGTTATCTTATTGGAAAGAATTCCTTCGTGCCTCTGCTATTGGTACTTTTATCGGTATTATCCCGGGAACTGGAACCTCAATTGCTACATTTTTAAGCTATAACGAATCTAAGCGTTTTGCTAAGCCTGAAAGAAAAAAGGAATTTGGGACGGGCATCCCTGAAGGAGTCATTGCTAGTGAAACTTCAAACAACGCTGTAACTGGCGGCGCGTTAATCCCGCTTTTGACTCTGGGTATTCCGGGTGATGTGGTAACCGCCGTCATTCTAGGTGGGCTTATGATTCAAGGCGTTACTCCAGGTCCATTATTGTTTCAAAATAACGGTCCACTAGTCTATAGTTTGTTCATTACTCTTATTATTGCAAATATATTTATGCTTTTAATCGGCTTATTTGCAGTACGGTTTGTAGGTAAACTGGTCGATGTCCCTAAGAATATTTTACTTCCCATTGTTGTAACTCTATGTTTTATTGGCAGCTACTCTTTGTCAAACAATCTATTTGATGTATGGGTGGCGCTCGTTTTCGGGGTTATTGGCTACTTGCTTGAGAAATTCAATTACCCGTTGCCTCCGCTTATCCTTGGAATTATTCTTGGTCCTATCATTGAGTCTAATCTTCGAAGAACAATTATCGAATCCAGCGGAGATCTTACGGTGCTTTTTACAAGACCAATTTCAGGTATATTCTTAGGAATTGCATTGATAAGCTTTTTTTATCCTTTAGTTAAGGACCTTTGGAAAAAAAGCAAAGGCAAAGATCGTTTAGAAGAAGATATTCCTGCTTAAGATTTACTGATTTGCCAATAAGATACTATTTAAGGGGGAAGAATTGATGAACTTAGTATTTAAGAAATTAGCCGTGGTCGGATTTGCGGCCTTGCTTGCAGTCGGGTGCTCCAAAAACGATGTTGCTAACAATGGTGAAGCTGCATCCAATTTTCCTAAAAGAGATATCGAAATCATCGTTCCTTATGCGCCAGGTGGAACAACGGATACAGCATCTCGAGCTCTTACCTCTGTCATTTCTGATTATCTTCCGAATGGCTACAATGTAACGGTCGTCAATAAAGAAGGCGGAGCGGGTGTTATTGGAACAACTGAAGTTTTTAATGCCAAGCCCGATGGCTATAAAATTGGGATGACCACTGTAGGACCAATGACTATTAAGCCACATACAGATAATACAGCTTACTCACCGGATACAGTAGAACCAATCATGCAAGTAGTAGCAACACCAAACGTTCTAGTCGTCCAGAAAGATGCACCATGGAAAACCTACGAAGAGTGGTTTGAATATGTTAAAGCTAATCCTGACAAGTTCACTTACTCAACAACTGGTGCGGGGTTAACGCAGCATATTACGATGGAAGCATTTTCGGCTAAAACGGGAGTTAAGTTAAAACACGTTCCTTATGAAGGAGGAGCACCAGCCTTAGCTGCACTGTTAGGCGGCCACGTACAAGGTGCGGTTATCCAAACGGTAGAAGCTATGCCTCAGATTGAGTCAGGTCAAATTCGCGCGCTTGTGAATACTGGATCGTTTAAATCCAAGGGATTAGAAGATGTTCCTTTATTAAAGGAAAAAGGTGTTGATGTTGCTTCAGACGTTTGGACTGGACTGATCGCACCGCCAGATACACCTAAAGATGTCATAAACGTTCTGCATGATTCTTTTAAAAAGGCATTGGAAGATCAGAAGGTTATCGACACATTCGCAAAGCTTGGGGTTGAGCCAAGCTATGCAGGACCTGAAGATTTTGCTGAGATTATGAAAAAAGACTATGACCTTAATAAAGAAGTCTTAAAGGCTGCAGGAATCATTAAGTAATCATGAAAGGAGAAAGAGCGGATGCTTTTTCTCCTTTACATTTATAGGATGAAAATAAGGAGGCAACTTTTATGAATTTTTTAATGGAAGTTATGGAAAAACATCGGTCAGTTCGACAATTTACTGAAAAAGATGTATCTAATGACCTTTTAAAACGGGTTTTTGAAGTTAGCCAGTGGGCCTCAACTTCCAATCACTTGCAAGCTTATTCAGTCATTGTAATAAGAGAAAAGGAGAAGAAGCGATGTCTTGCAGAACTGTGTGGTAATCAGGCGCATATTGCGAATAGTCCAGTATTTTTGGTGTTTTGCGCAGATCTAAATCGAATAAAAATAAGCCATGATCTCGAAAGTAAGTCTATGAACCTTAATCTAGTGGAACCTCTTTTAGTTGCCACTGTCGATACTGCATTGTTTGGTCAAAATGTACTTCTTGCTTCAGAGTCGCTAGGACTGGGTGGTGTATTTATTGGCGGGATCCGAAACAATCCACATGACGTATGCCATCTATTAAACATTCCAGAACATATTTTCCCCTTATTCGGGATGTGTCTTGGTTATCCTGAGAAAGTAAATGAGCAAAAGCCTAGATTGCCAATTAATGCGGTGGTTCATACAGAAGAATATGATTATGCGAAATTGCCGGGATTCATTCAGGAATACAATAATACGATGAAACAATATTATGAGAATAGAACATCAGCAAAGCGAAGTCAGACGTGGACAGATTATGTTTCGGAAGTATATAAAGAGCCTAGAAGGGTTCATATGGCTGAATTTTTAAAAGAGAAGAAGTTCGGATTTAAATAGAATGTATAAACGAATTTAAATACATTTCATATCGATGAAGGAACGCGCTTTAATAGGATGATGCGTGTGGAAAGGAGTAATCGTGCAAGGACAAACGTCTGTTTCTGCCCAACCTGAAGCCCATATATCAATAAAGAGCAGGGATAAGGTTCAAGGAATTCTCATTGGCTTTCTCGCCATCGGCTATATCCTCCTTCAAATGGCTCCGGTTACAGAGGTAGAGAGGTTGGTAAGCCTTATCGCACTGGCCGTTATAGTAGTGGTGATGCCGGGAATTAGGGGAACCACGCTTGTCATTAGTGTCCTTCTTTTGCTCGCTGCTGTTTCACTAATGGCCTATCATCATGTCCCGGCACAAGAGTGGCTTAAATCATTGCGGATCAATATTACTCTTGTCGCTATCTTTCTAGTTGTACCATTGCTTGGGATACCTGTAAAAGCAGGTGGGTATGTTGAAGCATTAAAAATCGTTCTAAATAAAAAAATGAACGAACCATACTTTTTTTATCTTGGTACCACTTTTTTGACTCACATTCTGGGTGTCGTTTTAAATATAGGGTCCGTTTCCATCGTTAATCAACTTACGGCTGCTTCTAATATTAAAGCTCCACGCCTTGTAGCTAATGCGATAAACCGGGGGTTCGTAACGACCATATTTTGGTCTCCGTACTTTTCTGCAATGGCCCTTATCTTAAGCCAGCTGCCTATAAAATGGTCTTCTATCGTATTTTATTCAATGGGACTTTCTATAATAGGAATTTTGGTTAGTTTATTGATCGACCGCAGCCAAATAAAGGCGAGCTTTCCAGAGGAGCAAGGAGAAAAGGGACTATACCAGGATAAAGAGACACTGATTAATGCAAGAAAGAAAGTATTCGAACTGTTTACTTATCTAATCGTAATAACAGCCGCTGTTTTAATTCTCGAATTTATGACTGGATACTCTATTGTCTTGATGATCTGTTTAGTTTCTTTGGCCTTTCCGCTACTTTGGTGTGTTTTTTCAGGAAAGAGCACCGTATATTTTCAAGAATTCCAACAGCATGTGTATATTGGAATTCCCCGGATGAAAAAAGAAATTGTTCTGTTTTTGATAGCAGGCTTTTTTAGTGGCGCTTTTATCCATGCTGACTTAAGCAACACCTTAATCAACTTTATTCAAAATATATTTGGATCCTTTCATTTAGGAACAGCATTTTTTCTTTCTTTCATTGTTTTTCTTACTGCATTAATTGGAATACACCCCATTGTAGTGGTAACCATTTGTGTAACCAGTCTAAAACCTGAATTAATTGGGTTCAGTCCAGAATATTTCGCAGTACTCCTTTTGGCAAGCTGGGGAATCACAAATCCAGTAGCTCCAGCCACAGCAGTAAATAATCTCCTAGCCAATTTATTAAAAGTGGACCTCCTAGAACTCTCGATACGCTGGAACATAAGGTATGTCATTATTATGCTTATTATCATTCCTTTGTATTTGGAAATGGTAGGATTGTAAGTGGAACATGGGGACGGTTCTCGTGTTCCGGTTTGAAACGCAAGAAGTGGAGTATGGGGACGATTTTCGTGTCTCATTCAATAAATGAATAGCAGATAGCAATTTAAAAAAAGCCAGGTTCCTCCAATGAAATATTGTGAGAACCTGGCTTTGTTGTTTCATTATTTTTTGATCAGTAAATAACCAAATTAGTAAAAATCCTATTTTTCTAGGCATTTACGTTCCAAATCGAACAAGAGAACCGTCCTTATATTCTATCTATATTCTAATTCAACTTACTGCCTTCTCTTCATGCTGCTGAAGTTTGCCGATTCTCATATCTGGATCTGGGTGTGTTGAAACAAGATTCGCCCATAGACCTTTTAATTCAGAATTATCCATTTCATCAAACTTATCTAAGACTCTTATCAGTGAATCTCTATATCCTAATTGATGAGCAAAGTAATCTGCTTCATATTCATTTTTTCTTACGGAATTCATAACAAGTAAAGTTCCGAATTTTGTCCATAACCACATCATAGCAACTAATATGACATCAACAAAGAAAGTAATGACTAGGGTGCCAAAGCTTCTATTTATTATACTCATCATGATTCCAGCGATATAAAAGAAGAATCGATAAATCACAAACATGCCGGTTACAATCATATTACCTACAGAAACAATGAGAATTAAATCAGTATCCTTATTAGATAAGTGACCAAATTCATGAGCCAAGGTTGCTTTAATCTCTTCATCACTGAAAGATAAAAGTCCTTTTGTAAGACAGATTGTTTTTCTGCCTGTAGCAAAAGCATTCGCGTTGTTATCCTTACTAATGAATAACTTCACATTACCGGAGATTGAAGGATCTAATTTCTTTGCTTGAGCATATACCTCATTAAAAAGAGGGAGTAATCTTTCAATATGCTCTTGTCTCGATAATGGCTTACAACCTTGTTGAACTCTTAACAGCCACTCTCCAAATGGAGAAAGGGCAAGCGTCAAAGATATGGCATACATAAGCAAACCAATCCACAGCTCATTAAACAAACTTATTACCAGCAAGGTATTCAATATAAGATAAATAATAATTCCTATATTGCCCTTTCTAAACAACCTTCGCGCAAAATCGACAATGTACACTTTTCATTCCTCCTAAATTAGTATTCACTCGCCTTATGTGCTACTAATTTACCATTTGCTGAAAAAGAATATTGTCGAATTATGTAATTTTTTTAGAAAAAATAGGAATTTAGATACAGATGGCTGTTCTGACGTTTCATTAAGAGTGAATAATGAGATACAAAAGGACGGTTTACTGCGTTATGGCATCACATCAGTCCTAACAAGAAATCGTTGAATTTTTCCTTTACATCCAGTTCCAAAGACCTATATACTTAATATGTAAATAATTCCAAATCAAATACTATGAAAAAGGCAAACTTCTCGAAAGGGGAGGACGCAAAGCCGTGAGTCTAAGGCATGCTGAGGTATGCTATGATCGTCAGGTCTCCATAGAATAGAGATTCTCTTACTATGGCTTTTTGTCATAGTTTTTTTATTATCCGGGAGGGAATCATGGCATGAGCTTTCTTAAGACGTTTGGTAAATATGCAGGGAAAACCGCTGGGATTGTGGTTGGAGGACCCATCCAGGTTATTGGGGAGTTAACCGGATCAGATGTGATCGAGGATATCGGAAAAGGAGTAAGAAAAGCCTCGGAGTTCGCTGGAACTACAGTTGGACAAGCTGCTGATGGAGCTGTTGGGACGGTTGCGGGAATCATCAATGACAATCCCGCGCAGCGTGATCAGGGCTTGAATGATATCGGAAGTGCTGTCGGAAGGACTGCGAAGGGGGTCTACCAAACTGCTAAACACACGGTCCATAATGGCGGTGAAGTCATTGGCGGTTTTATCGATGGAGATCATGACCGTGTTAAAAAAGGAGCCATATCCATCGCTAAAACGGTTGCCATAGGAGCATTGGCTGTAGGAGTTGTCGATATTATAGATGGAGTCGATATTGCTGATGCGGAGGAGACAGGTTCCGATTTATCAGGTGACGATATACCATTCGAGACCAAAACGATTGAACTTCCTAATGGTGAAAACGTTACGGATTCCTTCCCGGTTTTCGATAGTGAATATGAAGTGGATATAGAGGAAGACATGTATCTGAGAAGCGATTATATCCATTTTACATATGCAAACTATGAGTTATATGAGGATATTCAAGGAGATCCGGAATTAGCTGAAGAGCTAGGCTTGAACGAAGCTGACATTGAAGCTTTGTCCAATGGAGATAATCCAGAAGGATACACTTGGCATCACAATGAAGAGCCAGGCGTCCTGCAGTTAGTTGACCGGGAAACCCATGCAAGCGTGGGACATACTGGAGGCCGTGAACTTTGGGGTGGCGGGAGTGAGTATAGATAAGTTAGAAAAAGCAAAATTGAGCCAAAAGGGGCAGTGTGATGGGTTTCTTTAGGAATGTTTTCGAAGTAGGTAAAATCTTCGCCGATTCAGGAAAAGAATTAGGGCAGATCCTAAGTGATGGAAGAAAAGAGTTTACCGAATTGATGACGGACGGCTTTAAAGAAATGGTGATTAAAGGCAACAACGATTATAAAACATCTTATGAAAAAAATAGTGAAGCAGGAGAGATCCTGTATGAGGCCCGAAGGAAGTATGATGCGTTGTTTGATGATGTCCACACGGAAATACTTTGTGTTGAAACGTTGATTGACGATCATTATGTCTATAAAAAGAAATTGTATGAAGAGATTAAAAGTCAATACGAAGCAACGGTGGAGAAATATATAACAGACTATCATTTAAGAAGGAAGGATTTTTATTCTTCACATACTGAGGATAGCAATCCCTTCATGCCTGCAGCCGCTGCGGTGATCGGTACATTGGGTGTAGGACTTGTCGGAGGGATTATTGGCATGGATTTAATCCAGCAAAGAACACGTGTGAAACAGGCAGATGCCTATTTGCAGGAAGCGAAGAAAATTAAGGCGAAGCTGGAATTAGAGGGTGGAAGACTAAGAGTATTGAAAACGAACTTGGCCTTTGTTGAACAAAACATCTATGAAGAACGTTCGCTGATTGAGCGCTTATATCGCCCTCTTAAAGAAAAAATGAAGCATACGGAAGAATTATTAGCTTCAGATTTTACCGATGAATCGGACGTCCAGGATGCAGAGCAAGCGATCGAAATCATCAGGATGCTGGAAAAAACACTTACTACACAGTTTCTTCAAGATGAGGCAGTCATCACGACTCAGTATCAGGAACTGACTAAACAGTTAGAGCAATTAGTCCGACAAATATAGTGGAAACTTCAAATGAAAAGGGGAAGTCATAATGAGTGTAAAAAATGTTTTTAGCCCATTGGATATCGCATCAGTTGTAACAGAAACGATTAATTCGGCGACAAGTTACTTGAAGGCAAAAGAAGTGGAAGAAACCGAAAGGCAACGTCTGATTTCTTGCCTCAATGCCATCACCGCCAAGATTGAGCTGGAGAGAGACAAGTTTGAGAAATTCATGGAAAATAGTTTCGCAGAACGTGAACGATTGTATAGCTCTGCAGATAAAGTACTTGAAAAGGGACTGCAGGAAAATAATATGCAGCTTGTGACGCTTGCATCCAATTTAATGATGAATGTCTATAACAAGAACCCGCTAGATGGACTGGATAACAAATTGCAGGATGTAAAGCTGGAGGGCCTTCAGCCTATAAAGAGTTATATTGACTAATAGGAGTGAAAATCATGTCCTCAAAAGAAGAATGGGAACAAGCTGAACAAATCATCAAAGAAACATTAAAACAAGCAGCAGAAGAACTGGACGCAACAATAAAGCAGGAAGAAGCAGAACGAGCAGCCATCCTGGCCAAAGAACAACAAATATACACCATCCTGCAAGCAGACAAAGCAAAGTTCAATCAAGAAATGCAAAACAAACAACAAAACAACCAGCTGCAACTATTAAACGAGCAACTAGAAGAAGCTATCAAAAATGACGATCAAGAAGCTATTCAAAAGTTAATGTTGGAAATGAACAGTATTTAATGGGAAATGGGTGGAACATGGGGACGGTTCTTGCGTTCCAAATAGCGCAGACACCGGGAAGGTTCTAGTGTCACGTTCGGGAGTCGAAATAAAAGACGAGAAGTTTTGCGGGGATTCGTCATTAAGCTTTTTTTTCTTATGGCTTATTACATTTAGTTATTAAATAACTCTGGTGGAATTGACAAACTTGAAGAGAGAAAAAGATCCGAAACAGACGGTTCTAATGTCCCATTCTGTACTCGAAATAAAGTGAACTAGAAACTGAGCTCTTTTCAATTTTTTTCAATACATATGTGACTGCTAAACTAAAGTAGAATAGGAGGATACCAAAAAAATATTGAATATTACTATGTTATTTTGTCAAGCAGAAGAACCGTCTCCGAGTTTCGCGTCCTTTCGAAATAATTAAGATGAGGTGAGAAGATTTATATGTCTAGTCTGAGCAGCCCTGCAAAAACTATGGATTTTACTATTGCATCAGCAATATCACATCAAACATTTACAGCGGGTAGCAAATTACATCAAATGGTTAAGAAGAATCTTAGTTCATTAAATTCTAACTTAACACATCTTGATATTAATAGTTATCTTAATGATGCATATAAACTTGCAAACAGGACGTACTTTAGGTTAAGGGCTACGAGTTATGATAGAAGTAGATATCTAGAGATACATAATAACTTAGTTTTTCTATTAAGTGATTACTTTGGGTTGCTTAATGAAATTATGGCTACTGGAGAAGTTCATCCCTATATAAATATACTAAATCAGCATCCCCTAGTTGTGGAAAATGGAGTACTCTTTACAAACAAAAGATTGGTTAGCAGAATTTTACCAGAAAAAAAAGGGAAAATATCAGGGGGATATGGAGAAGGTTTAGTAAGGTTATTGTTGGCTCAGATTGATAATGTACAAGAACATGGAATCTTAAAAGTTGGGACATCTAATAGGGCACCGTCTCCTGACTTTATCATAATTGATAAATTCTTAAATGTCATAGGTCTAGCAGAAGTAAAATCAAGTATTAATCATACATATAGAAGTCCTGATAGACAAGTAAAGAATAGTAGATTCAATGGCTTAGGAATCAATGTATTCTTCAACAACGATTCTATGGCTCCTATAGAGTTTTTTATAGAAGATCCAAGTTACAACACTTCAATAGATATTATGCCTTCAATTTATTCAAAAATGGCTGTTTTAGAAGCTCTAGTATTAAATGAAGGTGAATCTCCCTTGATTGTTAAGAATACAGTATGGGCAAAGGAATTATTGCAACTTTTTCATGAAAACTTACAATATTTTCTTTTGAATAATTACTCATTTTCATTATTTGAATTAGAAGAAAAATTACCTATTAAAGAAGAACACTTATTTGCTTTTTTAAAGAGGTTTTTTGATATTCCAGAAAATAATATACAAATTGAAAATGAATTGTTTAAATACAGTAAGATATATCATTATAAAGACTATGTATTAAAACAGGGATAAAAATATATAAGTGGGAAGCGTGGAGGTTTATGGTGTCACGCTTCGTAGGATTATTACTTTGAGGAACAGTGACGGTCCCCGTGTTTCTTCAAAAAAAGTGCCTTGCTTCCATTGCTTAATGCAGTGGAAACCAGGCACTTTTTTATTTATTCGTTTTCTGAACCGTAGCTGATTAGATTGGTGAAGATCCTATACCCACCAGGTACCTGACTCTGAATCTGTCGATAAAATACAAGGTTCGTATAAAGATATGTTCCCTTACCATACTTTGCCATCAGAATACCGCCATCGAATGGGGCCTCGCCGGGATCGGCCATGCTGACGAATGTTTCGTATTCTGGTGCCCATGCCATTGGGTAGTATAGTCCTCTTTCCTGTACCCAGTTGTCCCAGTCGCTGTCTGTGATTTTGTTTGGATAGTTGAAGAGAGGGGACTCTGGTTTCAGGACGTTTACTTTGGCGTTTTCATCGGTTACGCGCCATTTGATGGAGACGTTACCGATCGTTAATGGGTATGGTGCGGATGTGTCTTTGTTCCAGTTGTCGCCGCTTGGCTTGTGGTACTGGACGACTAAGTGCCCGCCGTCTTCCACATATTTAAGCAGGCGTGCATTGTTTTTTAGCAAATCGGCTCTTGATAGGTAGGCGCGAATGCCGACAACGATTGTGTCGTATTGGCTCAAGTCGCCTGTCGTGATATCATTTTCTGTCAGCTTGGTGATGTTTAACCCTGCATTTGTTAGGTAGTCCGCTACCATATCAAATCCGCTGTCGATATAGCCGACTTTTAAGTTATCGTTCTTCAATAGTTCGAAGGCGACGCCATGGACCTGTGCTGGATATTGATAATAGAAGGTGCCGATATGGTCGTAGCTGATTTCCTGGATCGTTGAGCTGAATGTTTTCCCGTTTACAGAAACTTCTGCATCAATATTGAAATCCCCTGATTGAATGTTTGCTGGCGGTGAAAGGGTGAAGGCGACTTCTTTTTCCTCGAGCTGGCTTGCAAAATCAACAGCTGCTGATTGCGGCTCGACTTTCCAGCCTGCAGGCACTTTTAAGGAAACGGACGCCTTCGTTTTGCCATTGTAATAGTTTTTGACTTTAGCCTTTACCGGAATTTCTTTTTGCACATTGGCGGTATTCACGATGATATCCTCAGGATTCAGCTTGACCGCTGCATCCGGTAGGACAGCGATGGTTCCTTCCAGTTTCTGAGTTTGGACCGTTGCCGTTCCTTTATTCTTATAAGAAACGACTGCCTGCAAAGCCGGTTCCTTGTACGCATGATAGAATTCGGCATTTTCAGGAACCTTTACATTAAAAGTAAGCTGGGCAGTCTCACCTGGTGAGAGGGCTTTTTCCTTTTTGTTCGCAGTAATCTTCCAGCCTTTTGGAGCGGTCAAAGAAACCTGGGTATGCTCCAATTCCTGGCTGCCATTGTTCTTAAGAGTGACGGTAACAGTTGTCTCCTGGCCTTTTGTCAGGATGTTCGATGCAGCTTCTGCTTTTACATCAAGGCTCGAAGAAACAAAGCTTGCTGTCTGCAACTGCTGTTCCTTCAGTCCCAGCTTATGAAGCAGGTCTAATTTTAGCTCCTTATCAAGCTTAGCGGTTTCAGTTTTCTTTTGTAGATGGCGGACATCCTTTAATGCCTTTTGTGTTTGTGTGAAAACCGCATTGCGGTCAGGATAGGAAGCAACGATGGAATCAAGCTGATCCTGCAGCTTCGTGTATTGTACTTTCAGTTCTTTCTTCGGCAGTACCTGTGCCCATTCTGCAAGGTCATATGGTACGCCTGCAAATAGGTCATCGCTGCCATGTGTGTCTACGGTAGTGTGCGCTAATTCAAGATTCGCCTGGCGAGGGGCAACTGGGATATCACTTCCCATTCCCTGGCTTTTGTGCATATAGCGGGATTGTTCGCCAAGCTGAGGGTAGCTCATTTCATAAATCGGATCGTACATGCCGATTTCAATCGATGTGGTTGCTGTCTCTTTTGATGTAGCAGGGAAGTAGAACTTCTTCATTTTCCAGACAGATAATCCTTCTTTTAACTGTTCAGGATAGATAGTCGGATCTGCTGCATCTTCAAAGGCGCGTTCAGTGAGGATGGCCATGGTGCGGTGGTGGCCGTGCTGTGATGGGTCATTCTTGAAAGAAGGCATGACGATATCCGGCTGGTACGTTCGGATAAAACGGATCAAGCGTTCATATGTCTCGTCTTCTCCCCATTTTGCCAATGTTTCTTCAGGGCTTTTGGAGAATCCAAAATCATAAATTTCGTCGGAGGTGGTTTCGCTTAAGTGATAGGCAGTAACGCCGGTTATTTTTGCGGCTTCGATCATTTCACGTGAGCGGATGATCCCAAGCGCGTTGCCGAGCTCATTGCCGATTTCGTTCTGTCCGCCTTCACCGCGGTTCGCGATCAAGCTGGCTGTCGTAACGCCAAGCCCTCTGGAAAGGTAAGCTAAAAAGTCGCTTCGTTCATCATCCGGATGGGCACCGGTATTCAAAAAGGTAACAGTCGTTTCAAGAGGCTTAACGGCATTCCAAAGTTCAACATCGTGTTTCTGGGTCTCCACAGCTGATCCGCTTAAAGGCACCATCGACACGATCAGCAGGAAAGAAAGCAAACCAATCAAATACTTGCGCATGTTTGTAACCCCTTTCATTTTTGGTTTTCAGTAAAAAATATCTCGCACTCCTTCCTCTTTATGTATTTGTTCGGTTAGTTAATCTGTCTAACTAACGACAGACATAACCCCTAGTTACAGATAATCACAGTTAGATAATATTGTAAATTAATAAGTTGTCAGAAAATTAAAAATGGTATTTTTATACTATTCCACGTGGTAAAATGGCACTAACTGGATATTTTACTTACTAATTTAATATCTACACCTGCATAAATACTAAAAACAGCCAATATACCTAATAATAATTAGTTTTTAAATTTTCTGAACTTAGTAGTTGTAAACGATTACAAATTATTATATATTTTTAGTTAATTAGTAAAACTTACTAACCAAAAAGATTAAGGCCGTGATGTTATGAATGTAAGTGGAACGACCATGCAAGTAAAAACGCTCAACAAGAAGCGAGTGCTTCAATGCATTCAGGAAAATTCACCGATCTCGAGAGCAGAAATAGCGGTGAAAATGAATATTAGCAAGCCGACAGTCTCTTTGTTGGTCGATGAATTGATCCAGGAAAAATGGATTTTTGAAAAAGGGATTGGCGAGTCGACTTCACAGGGCGGGAGAAGGCCGATCCAGCTGTGCTTCAATGAAAAAGCAGCGTACATCATTGGAACGGACATAGGCGGAACAAAGGTAAAGACGGTGATCTGCGATTTGAATGGAAACATCGCGGCGAGCAGCAGTTTCAGCACCTGCCAACATCTTGAGACAGGTTTGCTGAAGCAGATTGCGAAAGAGATTGAATGCATGATCAAAAAGGAAGGCCTTGATTCCGGAAAGATTTTAGGCATGGGCGCAGGGGTGCCAGGGATCACAGAAACGAAGAGCGGAATGGTCATGGAAGCTCCAAGCTTGAACTGGGTCCGCTATCCTTTCCTGACCGAAGCACAGCGTTACATTCCATTCCCGGTCCATGTCGACAATGATGTCAATGTCGCGGCACTTGGAGAGCAATGGCTCGGAAATGCGAAAGACAACCAAAACGTCCTGTTCATCGCCGTCGGAACGGGAATTGGAAGCGGGATTATCATCAACAATCAATTATACCGCGGCGCATCAAGCGCTGCCGGTGAAATGGGCTATATGGTGACAGACAAAAATGATATGAAAAATGAATTCCGGCCGATTTTTCATCGATATGGCTATCTTGAAAGCGTTGCTGGAGGAAAGTCAATTGGAGACAGGCTGACGAAATGCATCCAGCAGGAGCCGGATCACCCGTTGCATCAGCAGGCAATTACCTCAGAACTGCCTGGGGAAATGGCCTTCAAGCTGGCGAAGACCGGCGACCCGCTTGCGCTTAAGGTGTTAGAAGAAGCAATCGAGCATTTGGCCTATGGTATCGTAAATGCTGCTAGTTTGCTAAATCCAGAGGTTGTCATTTTAGGAGGTGGTGTTTTAAAATCATCGGAATTCATCCTGCCGAAGCTGCAGGAAATCGTGAACCAATACCTTCCTAGTTCAGTCCAGCTGAAGACGTCCCAACTGGGTGACAATGCAGGGGTCTTAGGTGCAGTGTCACTGTTCATGAGGGAGCACGAAAGTTTGATTAAATACCATTAATGAGGGGGAATTTTTGTGAAACACAAGAAAAAGGTTTCGATTATTACGGCATTGACTTTATCTGCATCGCTCATGCTTGCTGCGTGCAGCTCTGATGAAGGCACAAGCAAGCCAGCGTCCGGAGACAAAGGATCCAAAGAGAAGCTAGAAGAAAAAGTGGTCATTTATTCTCCGCACGGAAAAGATATTTTATCAGAATTCGAGAAGCAGTTTGAAGAGAAATATGATGTCGATGTTGAGTGGCTGGATATGGGTTCCCAGGAAGTCCTTGACCGCGTCCGTTCCGAAAAGAACAATCCTCAAGCTGACGTTTGGTGGGGCGCTCCTTCTGTGATGTTTGACCAGGCGAAGGATGAAGGCCTTTTGAAGCCTTATGAGCCTTCGTATTCCGGTGCCCTGGCTGACGGCTTCCATGAAAAAGACTGGAACTGGTCAGGAACAAGCCAGACACCAGAAGTCATCATGTACAACAGCAAAGAGCTTTCTAAGGAAGAAGCACCGAAGGATTGGGATGAACTGCTGGATCCGAAGTGGAAGGATGAAATCATTATCCGTTATCCACTCGCTTCCGGAACAATGAGAACGATTTTCTCAGCGATGATCTACCGTGATTTTAAAGATTCCCAGGATACAGCTAAAGGTTACGAATGGCTGGAAAAATTAGATGCGAATACGAAGGAGTACTCTGCGAACCCGGAAATGATGTACAACAAGGTTGCCAAGGGCGAAGGCTCTGTATCTGTCTGGGCGATGCCAGATGTTGTTATGCTGAAGGAAAACAAGAACTATCCATTTGAATTCATCGTTCCAGAAAGCGGAACGCCAGTATTGACGGAAGGGATCGCTTTAGTCAAGGATGGCAAGCACCCGAAAGCAGCGGAAGCATTCTATGAGTTCGTTAACACACCGGAAGCGGCAAAGCTTTTAGCTGAAAAATACTACCGGATCCCGACTCGCGATGATGTGAAGGATCTGCCTAAGTGGATCACCGACACAGAAATCAAAGCAATGGATATCGACTGGAAAGTGTTCCAGGATAACAGCGATGCGTGGATGAAGCATTGGGATGAAAACATTAAGAGCGGAGACAAAGAAATCAAAGAATAGGAAGTGTGCGGTATGGCGTCGATTAACATAGAAAATGTCCAAAAAGCCTTCGGAAAAGTCATTGCAGTGGATCATTTGAACCTGGAAATCAAGGATGGCGAGTTCTTCACCTTCCTCGGTCCAAGCGGATGCGGCAAGACAACGACCCTGAGGATGATCGCGGGATTTTATTATCCGACCAAGGGTGTAGTGCGATTTGGCGATAAAGATATGACGCGTGTACCTCCTGAAAAAAGAAATACGGGCATGGTTTTCCAAAACTATGCCCTTTTTCCTCATATGACGGTATTCGAAAATGTAGCCTTTGGATTGAGAGTGCGAAAAATCGCCTCTGGTGAGTTGAAGGCGCGGGTTCAGGATGTGCTTCGCAAAGTCAGGCTCGAACAATATGCGGAACGTCAGGTGAGTCAGTTGAGTGGAGGTCAGCAGCAGCGCGTGGCACTGGCAAGGGCATTGGTGATCGAACCGGAAATCCTTTTACTCGATGAGCCGTTGAGCAACCTGGATGCGAAGCTTCGGGATGAAATGCGCGCCGAAATTCTCCGGCTGCAGAAGGAATACAAGATTACGACGATTTACGTTACTCATGACCAGGCAGAAGCATTGTCGATGAGCGACCGGATCGCTGTGTTTAATTTTGGCGTCTGCCATCAGGTCGGAACACCTTCTGAGATTTATAATGAACCAGCGAATGACTTTGTTGCTAGTTTTATAGGAGAGATAAATCTTTTGCCTGTAAAAGTGGATGGAGTGGACGAGGAGCGTGTGAGCGTCTCGGCTGGTGAGGATCAATTTGTTGTACATAATACTGCGTTTAATTTTAACAGGGAGCATGGAGATGGGGAGCTGGCGCTTTCGATTCGTCCGGAGTCTGTGAAGATTTTGGCTGAGAAGGCAGACCGGCCAAATGTTTTTGCTGGAAAGGTTGAGGACGTCCAGTTTTTCGGGACAATTATCAATGTGCGGGTTCGCGTGAACGGGTTGCTGCTTGAAGTAAACGTGCTGAACCATGTGTCTGCCAACCTGAAGCCTGGAGCCGATGTATGGGTCGAGCTGCCTGCCGACCAAATCAGGCTCATCCCGGTGCTGAGCGGTGATGCGTCATGATGAAGAATCGTGATAACCGGCTGACATTTTATCTGCTGATTCCTGTCTTGCTTGTGCTGATTGCCTATGTCCTGTATCCTTCGCTGCGGACTATTTTGGAGAGCTTGCGGCTGGATGGAGGAATCAGTCTCGGAAACTATCAGGACTTTTTCACCCAGGAATCGAAGACGAATTTACAGGCATTGTGGAATTCGGTTTATATTTCGGTGCTGAGTGTGCTTGCCAGTGCAGCGATCGGGATTCCGCTTGCGTTTATTTTTAACCGGTATGACTTCCCGGGAAGAAGCTTTTTCTCGACGGCTGCGATCATGCCGATCGTTCTTCCTTCGCTGGTTGGGGTTATGGCCTTCATGTTTTTGTACGGGGAAACAGGCCTTGTCCCGAACGCGATCAAGGATTTGCTTGGGCTTAAGGAAGTCCCTTTTAAAATCGGCGGGATTTCAGGAATCCTGATTGTCCACGCCTATACGATGTATGTTTATTTTTACATGACGGTTTCGTCTGCGATCAATAAGATCGACCCTTCGCTGGAGGAGTCCGCCTATAATCTGGGGGCGAGCCGGTTCCAGGTGTTCTGGAAGGTGACGTTCCCGCTATTGACGCCGGCGATTGTGGCGGCGTCGTTATTGGTGTTCATGATTTCGATGGCATCGTTCAGTGCACCGTTCTTGTTGGCGGGCGGATACCGCGTATTGAGTCTGCAAATCTATTTTTCCAAAATTAATGGGGACATGGAGGTTGCCGCGACTCAATCTGTCATTCTATCGATCGTTTCCATCGCGTTCTTGTTATTCATGCGCTGGTACCAGAACCGGAAGGATTACCGGATGGCCACGAAAGGAATTGGCGCCCATCGCAGTGAAGTGAACAATCCGGTTTTGAAATGGACGATGGTGCTGGTTGGCGTTGTTGGCGTGATTATCTTGCTGCTGCCGCACTTCACGATCCTGTTGCTGTCATTGGTCCCGGATGGTACGTGGACATGGCAGACGTATCCTTCGGTGTTTAACTTTGAAAATTATCGATTGCTTTTACAGGATCCGGACATTTTTAAGCCGTTGAAGAACAGTTTGATTTTGTCGTTCCTTGCGACGGCCGGGAACCTTGTGTTTGGTGTGCTGGCTTCTTATGTACTGGTAAAAAGAAAGTTTGTTGGTAAAAGTTTTGTCGACATTCTCGTGATGATTCCATGGGCGTTGCCGGCGACCGTTATCGGGATGAACTTGATCTTTGCTTTTAATGAACCGAACATTTTCTCCTTCGGGAATATTTTGGTCGGGACGTTCTGGATTCTTCCTCTGGCTTATTTTATCCGGCATATTCCGTTAGTGGTCCGTTCGACGAATGCTGTGTTGGAGCAGCTGGATGATTCGATTGAGGAAGCTTCTAGGAGCCTTGGAGCGAAGTGGTTGTATACATTCAGGAAGGTTATTTTACCGATTATCATGCCAGGTGTCCTGTCGGGAACCTTGCTGGCATTCGTGGAATCGGTTGGGGAATTCCCTACCTCCGTTCTTTTGTATACTTTGTCGAACCGGCCAATCTCCATTGAGATCATGAACCAGCTGAGGATGTTCAATATGGGGCAGGCGGCTGCTTATGGGATGATTCAGATTACCTTGATTGCCGTTGTGCTGCTGATTTCGAATAAGTTTTTCGGGGTGAAGGCGGAGAATTCGCTGTCGTAATGAGTTGTAGCTCGGATTTTTCGAAGGAACTCGGATGGACTTTTTACAAAGGAAGATGAGAAGTCTGATTTGCCGATATTATATGAAAGAAATGCGGCATCATCATTGCCAGAATCGGAGATGAAACTATGAACAAGCTAGAAGAGTTTATTAAGAATGAAGGGGCGGCATTCCCGGGGAAGACCTACGTCGAAGAGCTGCTGAAGCCTGTTTTCAACGACCAGCGGGACTACTTGTTCCATGTCATGTTTGATATCCACCGGGCGCATGTGATCATGCTGACAGAGCAGGGAATCATTGAAAAAGCTGAAGCGAAAGTGATGCTTGAAGGAATTAATAAGGTCGCTACGACCGATATTGGCGTTTTGAGTTATCAGCCGCAGTTTGAGGATTTGTTTTTCATGATGGAAGCCAAGATCGGCGAGGAAATCGGTGCCGAGTTGGCTGGTAAAATCCATATCGGCCGAAGCCGGAATGACATGGGTGTGGCGATGTATCGATTAGTTTTGAGAGAGCATCTTGTCAATCTGCTAGGCAGTGCCTATCAAATGAGTGAGGTTCTGCTTGACCAAGCAGAACAGCATAAGGACACGATTATTACAGGATACACCCACACACAGCCAGCCCAGCCGACGACCTTGGGGCATTATTTACTGGCAATTTATGATGTATTGGGCCGGGATATCGGCAGGTTGTGGTCGGCCTATAGGACGGTGAACCAGTCCTCATTAGGGGCTGCAGCATTGACGACGACAGGCTTTCCAATCAGTCGGAATCGTACTTGCGAGCTGTTGGGATTTGATCGGGTTGTAGAGAATTCCTATGATTCGATTGGGGGCGCAGATTATCTGTTGGAGACTGCTTCTGCATTGATGACGAGCATGGTCAATACTGGCAGGTGGATACAGGACTTCTTGCAGCACGTCACACGTGAATTTGGTTCGTTTTATGTGGCAGATCCATATGTGCAATGCAGCAGCATTATGCCGCAGAAGCGAAATCCAGTTTCTATTGAGCATTCCCGTTCCATTGCGAGCAGTGCTTATGGAGATGCGTTGGCTGCTTTTAATATGGTGCACAATACTCCATTTGGGGATATTGTTGATACAGAAGATGACTTGCAGCCGCATTTATATCGTGCGTTTAATAATGCCAATAGGGTTTGGAAGCTGATGTATGCTGTTATTGCTACTTTGAAGGTGAATGGTGAGCATACGAAGGAAATGGCGAAGAAATCCAGTATTACAATTACCGAGCTCGCCGATACATTGGCTCGTGATTATGGTGTTCCGTTCAGGAAGGCTCACTCTATCGCTAGTTACATTTCAAAGCAGACGGTGAAGGAAAGCAAGGAATTGTATGAGTGGGATGTTGAAGCCATTAATACGGTCATTCAAGGATTTGTGGAAGTGCGGTTATCGGAGGCCGAGTGGCAGAAGATTATCTCGCCGGAGTACTTTATCGAGATCCGCAGTTTACAGGGAGGACCGAGCCCTAAAGAAGTTGCGCGGATGATAGGAGTGCGGAAAGAACAGTTGGAGTGGGATTTAGAGGCGTATACAAGTGTTGTTCAGACATTGGACGAGAAGAGAGAAAAGCTAATCAGTTTCACACTTTAAAGCGGTGGGGGTCAGACCCCCACCGCTTTAAAGTGTTGAAGGAACTTGAGAATGGTCCCCAGGTTTCATCCTGCTATGCCATCATTAATGCCATTTACATCGAGGTCGACGTATGGTTCTGTTGAAACTGGAATGTTGTCGTTGTCTATGTCAAAGAATGGATCGGTTTGCTTCCAGCCTGCTGGACAAAATGGATTATTAAACATACGTGCATCTGTCTCCTTTATCCAAGGTTATTCGTTAAATCTCCATCTGCAAAATCCTTGAGACCCAGAGACAGTTCTCTTGTTCCATTTGGGAGTCGATAAAAAGCTAACAACAGTAAAATTGTTAGATTAAAAAAGGGAAGCAAAATAATGCTTCCCTTTTATTTTGGCCAAAGCGAGACACAGAGATAGTCCTTTCCTCACACAATTCCCCAGCAAAAAGGAAGTTTTGGAACAAAAGAACCGTCCCCATGTACCATTTTATTACCCCAATTTACGTCTGATAGAAAGCCCCTTTACTATGAATGTAGAAAGTATTTCTACTTTTCTAATAAATTAGCAATCAGGGGGATGAGCATGAAGGGACGTAATAATCTATTAAAGGGTGCTTTGGCAGCGGGTTTATTGGTTTCTGCTTCTGTGCCTTTTAATGTTATGGCAGAGAAATCTATGGTAACAGTTGATGAGGCGGAAATGATCCTGAACGGTCTTTCGGATGAACAACGAGAGGCATTGCAGCAACTTGAGGTGGGTCCGGGATTTATCATTTCACCTGAAGTGAATACAAAAACTCCTGAACTGGTGGACATTATTGTCGAGTTCAACCAGGCTCCTGCAAAGGTTGAAGTGAAGAAACAAGCGTTGAAGGGGAAAAAGCTGGCTCTTGGGATTGCGGAGGAAAAAGTAGAGCAATCTCACAAAGAATTCAAGGAACATGTTAAAGCTTTAAAAACAAAGAGAAGTGGCATGCTCTATGATCCTGGTAAAATCGAAATGAAACGAGAATATAAACATGCATTTAACGGTGTCTCTATGAGCCTACCGGGAACAGCGGTTGAAGAGCTTCTTCAATCAGGGGCGGTAAAAAGAATTTGGAACGATGCACAAGTCCAACTGGATTTTCCAAAAGGTGAGCAGGCAAAAATTACCCCGAAAATGGCAGACAGCATTCCGCAAATTGGTGTCGATAAGCTTCATAATGAAGGAATCACCGGAAAAGGCATTAAAGTCGGGGTATTGGATACAGGTCTTGATTATACACACCCTGATTTAACCGATTCCTATAAAGGCTACCGCGGGCAGGCTGGCACTGATCCTAAAGCCGTTGATCCGGCTTCCGTAAAGGGCTGGGACTTCATTAATAACGATGCTGATCCGATGGAGACGACCTATTCAGATTGGAAGGCCACAACCAATCCGGAATTTAGCTATACAGGAGGATCCTATTATACTTCACATGGCACACATGTATCGGGTACGATTGCCGCGCAAAAACATAACAGCGTGGATTATGCGGTAAAAGGGGTTGCCCCTGATGTTGATTTATATGGATATAAAGTGTTGGGTCCATACGGGTCTGGTCAGACTGAAGGAGTGCTGGCAGGAATTGATAAGGCGGTTGCAGATGGCATGGATGTCATCAACCTTTCACTTGGAGCAGCGGTCAACGATCCCCTATACCCTACTTCTGTAGCGATTAATAATGCCATGCTATCTGGAGTCGTTTCGGTAGTGGCAGCTGGAAATAACGGACCGAATGAAAAAACGCTTGGTTCTCCAGGCACAAGCGCATTTGGAATTACCGTAGGAGCAAGTGACGCGGCCATGTCGATTCCGACATTTAAAGCGAGTGCCGGGGATTCAAGCTTTGAAAATATGAAACTGCTCGCGAAGAATTTTACCGATAACCTGAAGGATTTAGAAGGGAAATCGTATCCACTTGTTTTCTCAGGCTTAGGAAAGTCAGAAGATTTCAATGGCCAGGATCTGACCGGAAAAATTGCCCTGATTGAACGCGGGGAGATTACCTTTGACGCTAAGGTTCAAAATGCTAAAAATGCAGGGGCCATTGCAGTAATTATCTATAATAACGCAGAAGGTGAAATCCCTGTATATATCGGTGAAAATACAAAATATATACCTACTTTCCAGCTGTCAAAAGCGGACGGAGAGAAACTCAAGGATATGAACGGTGCAGCAATTACTTTTAGCCAGCTTTCTTCCATTAAAACAGAAGGGGATTCTCTGGCCGATTTTAGCTCAAGAGGGCCGGTCAACAGCAGCTATGACATTAAGCCGGATTTAGTGGCACCGGGAGTTTCCGTGTTCTCGACCTATCCTGAGTATATGAACAGCCCGGAAGAAGGTCTTGATTATACTGCTGCTTACGCCCGTCTGAACGGAACTTCTATGGCGACGCCTCATGTCGCTGGAGCAGCCGCATTGATTTTACAGGAAAATCCGAACCTTGACCCGTTTGCAGTAAAAGCAGCACTTATGAACACGGCAGATGATTTGAAGAGCAATTATTCGGTCTATGAGGTAGGGACTGGCCGTTTGGATGCCTATCAGGCGGTGCATACAGATGTGTCTTTCAAGGTTATTGATAAAACAGACCAGATTGAGAACGGCGAATATGTAAAAGTAGAAGAGATTACAGGCTCCATCAGTTATGGCAACCACTATCTCGAGGATGGGGATATACAGGATAGCCGGAAGATCAAAGTAACGAATAAAGGAACACAAAGTAAAACCTTTAAGGCAGAAATCGAGTATCACCAGGCAAGAGAAGGTGTACAGGATGGTGTGAAAAATAAAATTAAGGTTCAGCTTCCGGAAACCGTATCGGTAGAAGCAGGAGAGACGAAGGAGATTGAAGCGGGCATTCTTGTTCCGCAAGATGCTGAATTAGGACGCTACGAGGGTTATATTCATTTTACAAATGAAGCAAACCCGGAGGAAAGCTACCAGATTCCATTTGCCATCCGTGTGACTGATAAAGGAATCGCTTATGCCGAGCCGCTTTCTCCTTCTGTATCGAATAATACACCGTTCCATCAGTACTATGCACCTGGAACGCATTTTGTGTTCAAGTTCAAAAGCCCGATGGAGCGTTTTGACCTGATTGTTAAAGATGCTAAAACAGGGGAGGCTGTTGGAGTCATTGGCAGCTACGATGCAACAGGTGCTGTCCCTGACAAAGAATATCTAATTTTCTTCGGCCATCGAGGACTTGCTTATCCGTTTACCGGAAACAAAAAGCAGCCAATAGCAGACTATATCCAAAAGCTCCCGGAAGGTGAATACGTACTTGATTTGATTAGTACAGACAAAGACGGGGAAACCTATCATTCTGAAAGTGTTGGTGTAGTCGATAATACACCGCCAAAAGTAGAGCTTGACATTGAACCTGGTGTAACAGAAGTGAATGATAGCATGTTGACAGATGAAGATGGCCACCGCGCGCTATGGGTGCATGGGAAAGTGACCGACTCTACCGTCGATTTATTGCAGCAAAGGGGCTTTGATTACACACAGAAATCGAATACGGTAGGATACTATGAAAACGGCCTTCCGTTCTTCATTGGATTCCTGCCGGTTGCCGATAATGGAGATACTAAATTTGGAGTACTGCCTGAAGAATATGGAACAAAGCCATATCAGCTAGGTTTGATGCCATGGGATTTAGCGACCGCAGCCAACAGCATAGGATCTCCGAAATACGTATTTTTAAAAGAGGGAACGGGGTACGCAACGAGCCGATTTGATAAGAAAAGTGTACAGTTAAATGATGAAATCACTGTGACCCTCGATTTAAATAATGTGAAAAAATTCGTTTCAGGTTCCTTGAATATTGATTTGTATGTTGACACAATGGCATTCCAGCATGTAAAAGTAAACGAAAAATTTAAAAAGCTTGCAGCGGAAAAGGGTGCTGAAGTGAAGCTGGACGAGCCTGTTGTTGGCAATAATACAGTAAAGGTAGGAGCTTCTCTAGAAGGACAGGGCTTTGAGGGTGTTAGTGGAGATACCCCATTCCTGGATGTTACTTTTAAACTGATTGATGACACTTTTAACAGTAAAAGCCTGGGAGTCCGCTTGAAGGAACTTACTTACCAAGAGCAAGGAATGGCAGGATTAACAAAAGTCCCAGCCTATGGCCTAACAAGCTTCGAGGTTATTTCCAAACATACACGACTCACTGGAAACATGATGCCTGAAGCATTCCTGACGCCTGGCGGCTGGATCGATAATAAATATGATCTAACAAAGCTGAATGCAAAGGTATATGCAAAAGGAAAAGATGGAACCATCTTTCCTGCCAATTTCGACAAAAAGGGATTATATGAAGTGGTCCTTCCTGCAGACATTTCTTATACGATTTATACTGAAATTCCAGGTCACCTTACCCAGGTAAAGAACCTCATGGGTGGCATTGAAGTAGATGGCGAATTCCGCGGAGTTTACTGGAGAGAGAATCCAGGGAAGAATCTCGCGGGTGATGTAACAGGAGATCAGATCATTGATATCCGTGATATAAAAGAGGCTGTAAACCATTATGGAGAAAAGAATCCTGAAAGCATCCGCCTGGATCTTAATCAGGATGGCATCGTCGATGAAACCGATGTCAGATTGATTGAAACCAATTTCCTGTCAAAAGGCCAGGCAGCAGGAGCAGGTGCACAGCCGATGGCGACAGTTGGGAAAAAGGGATTGAAGGACTTCTTAAAAATGATTGGACTTGAACCGAGGGAATAAATAGTTTAGCTAGTACAAGTCCTGCGGAATGTGAAGCACTTGGAACGGCAATCAATTTAACAGAGCAAACAGGAAAAAGCGGGAGAAAAGTCTCCCGCTTTTGTTATAATGTTAAAAACAATCTTCCATTGAGGTGCAGCATGATAGAGGGGAAAATCATTAAATTTTACAGAGAGAAAGCAAATTTGAGACAAGCAGAGCTGTGCAATGAAATATGCTCTGTGACCCATCTTAGTAAGATTGAAAGAGGAATTACCGAATATTCTCCTGAAATCACCATTCTTCTCGCAAAAAGATTAACCATCAACCTTGAAGCAGAAATCATCCGCTATCACCAATCATCACAGAAACTCAATCAATGGCTGGAAGCAATGATCATGCAGCGTGAAGGTGATTCAAGATCCTTAAAGGAGGAGCTTGAACAAGAAAGATTAATTGGCATGCCCGAGTTTCAAGTAGTATTCCAATTGCTTTCAGCAAGGTATTACCTATTTGAACAAAACCTTGAACTGGCTTTTAAAATGATACAAAACCTGCAAAAACAAGAGGCTGATCTGTCTCCTCAGAATCAAAACACATTAAAGCACATTCTTGGAATCTACCACTTTTTAAAAGGACAATATCGAGATTGTATTGCCTGTTTAACTTCCATCAACCCCGAACAATATAGCAATGAAGAATATTATTATCATTTAGCCCTTGCTTATCATGCCATTCATTCAAATATAACCGCCTATTATTACGGGAAGAAAGCGTTGAGCTTTTTTCAAAGAAAATTGAATATCATTCGAATTATTGATACGGAAATGTTATTAATTGTCCAGTTAAATGCAAAAGAACTTCACGATTTTGTCGAGACGAAGGCAAAGTATGAGCAATTGATCAAATTGAGTGAATCTCTTCATTCGAAAGACCGGATCGGAAAGATCTTTCATAACCTGGGATTTGAATGCTATCGTCGTAAGATGTACAAAGAATCTGCAGATTACTATCAGAAAGCCATCGATTTATTGGGAGAGGCATCGCCACATTATCTATCCAGTTTAGATGGCTATATTCATACTTGTTACAGTGGGAAGCTATATTCAGAAGCCACACTAATCCCACTTGCAGAAAAAGGCATGAAGCAGGCCAAATCAAGCAACGCCCCTACCTGGATTGACTTTCAGCTGCATTTATATGAACTAACAAAACAAAAAGAAAAATACTACCAATTCGTCGAGGAAACGATCATCCCCCACTACAAAGAAATCGGATACGTCATCCTCATTGATCACTACGAACGAAAACTCTTTCAATACAATCTCGAAAAAGGCAACAAAGCCAAAGCCCTAGAACTCGCCAGCAAGTACATAAACTCCAAGAAAAGCTTTTATAATTATGAGTGAACATGGGGACGGTTCTCACGTTCCAAAGTGGAACGCAAGAACCGTCCCTGTGTCTTTCTTTTGTTTAATTTCATTGTAGAGAGGGTCAGCAAATTTGGTACTCTCTATTTTTGTGCAGAAACTTGTGGCACTGCCCTATGTTTCAAAGGGCTTCAAACCCCATTTCAAACAGCTCCCAAAAGTAAACCTCCTGAAATTTCTTGTTCAAAATCCCAGTAAAGTAGGCAATCGGATTTTTTACCGAGGCAGATAACTTCAGCTTACGAACGAGCTGTTTGAATGAATCGAGAGACACTGTTAATAGAGTTTCGGCTTCGTTTTCGTAGTTATGGCGATATGCAGAGATCATCGTCATTCTCCAGAATTCCTCGATTGCCTTTGCTGTTGGGAAGAAGTATTTTACTAAATCCGTGAATGGCTTTGGTATCCGGTCACTAACAAATAGATGGTCTTCAGGTGCTTTTTCGCTAAGTGATGTTGACAGAGTTGCTATTTTCCTTTCAGCTGAATCTGTTGGTATTTCATTCACAGGGCTATCTTCACGTTTATTATTCTTTTTAATGTTAGTTTTAGAAAGAATGATAGTTTTATTATGGTAGTTCAATATTTCCTCATTCGGTAGTTCGCTAAGTGGAAAGCGATTGAATACATAAAGGTTGCTCGATTGTGAGCCATTCTTACGCTCCGTTTCGTAGACTGTAAAAATGCCAAGTTTGCCAGCTTTGATGATCATTCTTTTAAAAGTCGAACGGGAAATCATCCCCATCTCCCCATATTCCTCATAAATCGCTTTTAGCACGGTTCCAATTTTCGCATTAGCTATTCCAGGAATCTTAGCCGCAAAACGAGCCAGGCGTTTCAAGCCGATTAACTCGCCCTTCGTAAAATCCTTCTTATGCTCCACCATCCACATTTCAAGATGATTATTGAATTCCCCCAGCGCAGCAAACTGCGAATACCCTTCAAAGCCCTCAATGACACCCGATTTAATCATCATTTTTTTGCACCAGCCTTTCACAGTCTATATAAGGAAAGGAAGACAAAAAGGATATGATGGTAGAGAGATAGTTGTGTCTGATTTGTGAAAGATTGCTGTGAATATGGGGACGGTTCTCACGTTTTAAATTTTGGGGCAGTAATACAAGAACTTTCT
This sequence comes from Bacillus sp. JJ1122, assembly GCF_036964885.1. Classification (NCBI taxonomy): domain Bacteria; kingdom Bacillati; phylum Bacillota; class Bacilli; order Caryophanales; family Bacillaceae; genus Bacillus; species Bacillus sp. JJ1122. Next base: position 70,335 of record NZ_JBALQL010000016.1, read on the forward strand.
CTATGTACCAGAGCTGAAAATATTTTTTATTCTAAATCAACATTTTGCTGCTCCTTTTAGTGGTCCTAAACGTTTATACGGCCGAGGATGATTTCCTCACCTATTAAATGTTGAAAGGATGAAGAAGATGAACAAGCGTGAAGGTATTATTTTAGCGGGAGTAAAGACGACAAAGGTGTTATTGGAGATTAAGAAGCAAGTGGATTGGCTGAACCAGTTTGGGGTGGTCCATATCCCGATGGAATATTTCGAAGAGTTGATAGGCGACTTTTCTATTGAGATTTTCACGATTGGGGTTGAAGTTGGGAAGAGTGAATCAAAGGGTAAGTAAGTTTCAGGTCCAAACAACGTGGAAGCTAATCTGCATAAACAGTTTGCAGAGGTTGATTCGGTATCGTGTTTTTGTAACATGAGAACCGTCCCCATGTACCAAAAGCCGGTCACCCAAGAGGGTGGCCGGCTTCATTCCTTTTATTAAACTAACTCATATTCAGTTACATTACGCTCAACAACGCGGGCGCTGTTGACGCTGACAAGGGTACCGTTATTGCTCTGGAACGCGTTTGAAGCTATGATTTGCTCCATTGCCAGCTTGACTGCTGCTGGATCAATAGGCTCCTTTGGGTTATCTACCGTCAGCTTGGTTGTTTTGCCAAGGTCGGTGACAAATTGCAATTCAAGTGTTTTTGCCATGTTTTCCACCTCCTATTAGATTAGTTGAATGTCAGATTAGATGATTTCAAAGCTGTCGTTACGCTCAACAGAGTTAAGCAAGTTTGCGCTAAGACCACCCAGCGCCTTAGCAGCCTGGTCTACCTGATCTGCAGTTGCTTCTTTGCGGATATTTGAGTAAGTTTTGCCCTTGTAGATCGGCTCGCCCTTCTCATTCATGCCAGTTTCGAACTCAAGTCTGATTGATGAATCCTTCAACATCGCCATTGCCATTTTTCCCTCACCACCTTTCACACTCTATATACAATCGGGAGAGTGAAAAGGACAGGGTGGGAAAGAAAAAACATGGGGACGGTTCTCGCGTTCCAAAGTGGAACAAGAGAACCGTCCCCATGTTCTCATGGATTTTAGTGAAAAAATATGAAAAATAATAAAAAAAAATGAAATAAAATGAAAAAATCTATTGAAAACGGTTTCCCAAGATGTTAAATTCTATTTACGAAGTCAAAATTACATAGGGAGGCTGTCAATGAAACTCGCAACTAGGATTAATTCTATCTTGCCAACAGTTAACGGTGATATAAAAGAAGCATTGAAAAAAATATCTGAAATTTCAGGCATTACACATGTGGATCTCAATTATCCAGAGCATTTTTCTCAGTACTCTGTAAGTGAAGTTCAGGAAACTTTGAAACTTGCAAATTTAGAAGTGAATGGTTTGGCGTTAAGGTTCAGAAAGGATTTCATAAACGGTGAATTGGGGAACAGCAACCAGTCAATTTCTGAAGATGCTTATCAACTATGCAAGGAAGCGGCGGATGCCTGCCGTGAACTTGGTGGAAAGGTCATCACTCTGTGGTTAGGTTTTGATGGGTTCGATTATCCTTTTCAAAGTGATTATCAGAAAGCATGGAATCAGGTGAGCGAATACGTTGCTTCGCTTTCTGACTACGCACAAGACCTGCAAATAAGCATTGAATACAAGCCGTATCAGGAAAGGTCTTACGCGTTGATTGACAGCATTGGTACCACGCTCTTAATGGTAAACGAAGTGAATCGGGAAAATGTTGGGGTGACGGTTGACTATTGCCATATGTTGATGAAGCGGGAAAACCCAGCCTATGGTTTGAGCCTTGCGGCAGATCGAGGAAAACTGTTTGGTGTCCACATTAATGATGGCTATGGCACACATGATGATGGCCTTATGGTTGGAACAGTGTCTTTCATGCAAACTTTGGAATTCATTTACTATCTCAAAAAGTATGATTATCAAGGTGTCATCTATTTCGATACGTTCCCAATAAGGGAAGAACCAATCGCTGAAATCCGCCAGAATGTAAAGGTCATCCAAAAAATTAGTGAGTTAGTCGATAGTATTGGCCTTGATTCTATTCAAGAGACAATAGGGAAAAATGATGCCATTGCCGTCAATGAACTATTTTACCAGTGCCTGAAGTAAGAAGGAGTCTGCTATATCCAGTAGGAAGTTTTTCAATCTATAAACATATTTAAGATGAAAATGGGAGGATTGGCTATGAAGAAAAATAGTAAAAAATTGTTGGTAACAAGTACTTTGGCATTTTCATTGCTAATGACTGCATGCAGCAGCAGCACCGGCGGCAGTGGCGGAAACAAGGATCAATCATTCAACCCTGATAATGCAGACGGTAAGACTTATGAAGAAGTAAGGGATAGCCTTGGTGCTATTCCGATGGTTCAGGATGAAATTAAGCTTGGTGGAGTTGCAAAAGCTTTTGAAAATGAATACTGGAGAACTCTTAAGGAAGGTATGGAGACAGGTGCTCAGAAATTCAGCGATAAAGGCTTTAATTTGTCAGTCGATATGAAGTCTCCACAAGGGGAATCAGATGAAGAAGGTCAATTATCGATTGTAAAAGATATGATTAACAAAAAATACACTGCTTTATTACTTTCCCCTATTTCGGACAGCAACCTTGTTCCAGGTGTTGAAAGCGCTTTAGATGCAGATATTCCTGTAATAAACGTGAATGATGGAATCATTAAAGAAGCACCAAACTTCGTTGGTCCAAAGGCAGATCAAAATGGTGAATTGCTTGCCGAGTGGGTTTCTGAAAAGATTGATGGCAAAGGAAAGGTCGCTATTATCGTCGGCATGCCAAAGGCATTCGCGGCAAGACAGCGTACATTAGGTTTTGAAACTTGGATGAAAGAAAATGCTCCTGACATTGGAATCGCAGAAAAGCAGAACGCTGACTGGGATCGTTCTAAAGCAAAAGATATTGCAGCAACATGGATTAAAAAACATGCTGACTTGAAAGCTATTTTTGCGAACAATGACACGATGGCTTTAGGGGCGCAAGAGGCTGTAAATGAATCTGGAAAAGATATTTTGGTTGTTGGAGTTGATGGAATCGGTGAAGCCTATGATTCTATCAGAAAAGGTGAAATGGATGCTACAATCGACTCTTTCCCATTATATAAGGGACAGATTGCAGTGGAAATGGCTCTCCGTCAACTTGGCGGACAGAAATTACCGAGAGTTATTTGGACACCTCAGGCCTTGATTGACAGTACAAATGTTGATGTTCCGGCTGAAGAAATCATCAAATGGTCAGATCCAGAAGTAGGTAACTAAATCTATATCATTAATTGCTTAAAACTATAGTCGGATCTCTTGATTCGACTATAGTTTTTAAAAAGGGGAATCGATCATGGGGAATCAAAAGGAAAGCATCATTCAATTTCATAACATTTCAAAGATTTTCCCCGGTGTTAAAGCTTTGGACAATGTGAGCTTTAATATTGAAAAAGGGGAGGTTCATGCTCTGTTAGGTGAAAATGGAGCTGGAAAATCAACGCTTTTAAATATCCTTCATGGGGTCAATTCAGAATATGAAGGTACTGTAGAAATACGAGGAACTGCTGTTTCTTATAAAAATGCAAATGAAGCAATTAAAGATGGGATTTCAAAAGTTCACCAGGAAGTCAGTTTAATACCTGAGCTTACAGTGGGACAGAACATTGCTCTTGGCAATGAGCCTCGTAAAGGTATATTCATAGATTATAAAACGCTTCATAAGGAAGCAAATGAAATCCTCAAAAAGATGAAATGCAATTTCAAGAGTGAGGATATTGCTGGAACGCTAAGCACCGGAGAAATGCAAATGATTGCAATCGCAAAGGGGTTATACCATGATGCCCAGGTGATCTCATTTGATGAGCCATCTGCTTCACTGACAAACCAGGAAGTTGGCTCACTCTTTTCGATTATTAAGGAGTTAAAGAAGAACGGAATCACGATTTTGTATGTCAGTCACCGTCTCGATGAGGTTTTTGAAATTTGTGATCGTGCGACTGTGTTAAGAGACGGCAAGCACATAGACACATTCAATATAAAAGATATAACCAGAGAAGAATTAATTAAGAAAATGGTTGGCCGTGATGTTTCTGCGTATGCTGTTCGGAATAAAAAGCTTCAGGTTTCTGATGAAAAAGTATTGGAAGTAGAGAATTTAACTGTAAATGGTGTTTTTGAAGATATTAATTTCCATCTTAGAAAAGGGGAGATCCTTGGATTTGCTGGCTTAGTTGGAGCCAAGAGAACCGATGTGGTGAGAACCATATTCGGAGCAAATCGAAAATCTGCAGGCATAATCAAAATCAATGGCAAGCAGGTAGAAATTAATTCACCTGAACAAGGAGTCAAGTTGGGTATTGGGCTGATTCCGGAAAATCGAAAAACAGAAGGTTTCATTAAGTACTTTGATAATGCGAATAATGTAGGCCTTACAAAGATGGAAAAGTTCACGAGGTTTGGCCTATTAAATCATAAAAAGAAAACGGATAACTGCATCCAATATGCTGAAGAAATCAATTTCCGGCCAAGAGACCCTCATTATATGACGGTAAACCTGAGCGGTGGGAATCAGCAGAAAGTTGTCATCGCTAAATGGTTATCATCAGATGCTGAGATATTGATTCTGGATGAACCAACCAAAGGGGTCGATGTAGGGGCAAAAGCAGAGATTTACCGTGTACTTGAGGAATTGCTTGAACTAGGCAAGTCAATTATTGTAGTTTCCTCAGAACTTCCTGAAGTGCTTGGGCTAAGCGACCGGATCATTGTCATGCGGGAAGGCAGGAAAGTGAAAGAATATATAAATGAAAACCTTACGGAAGAGGATATTCTTCAGTATGCTATGGGGGTAAAACAATGAAGCTAAAATCAGCAAGTTTGAATCGTGAACTCAGCTTAGTAGCAGCGATCTTTATCATGGTTATTGTTTTTTCAATTATACAGCCAGTTTACTTAAGTACTGGCAACTTGCTCGACATAATGGATCAAAGTGTTATCAACGGCCTTCTTGCTCTTGGGATTACGTATGCAATCCTTACGGGTGGAATCGATCTGTCTGTTGGCTCTATTTTTGCCATAGTGATTGTCGTCGTCGGTGATTTGCTTGTAAGGGGAATGAATCCTATTTTAGCAATCGTTTGCGGAATCGGCCTTGGCTTTTTATTAGGCATGTTCAATGGGTTTTTGATCTCCAAGCTGAAACTTCAGCCGTTTATTGCTACGCTTGGTACAATGAGTGCTTACAGAGGTGTCGCATACATCATAACCGGAGGCTGGCCAGTATTAGATATCCCTTCTAACTTCCGTGATATTTTCAACTCGAAATTTTTGGGCAGCATTCCGGTATCAATCTTTGTTTTGCTGGCGTTTGCTGTAGTGGGTCATGTTATCCTTAAATATACTAAACTTGGAACATATATATATGCAATTGGCGGAAATGAAGAAGCGACGATTTTATCTGGTGTCAATGTTAATAGAAGTAAAATGCTTGCTTACGCGATTTCAGGAACTGGTGCAGCCCTTGCAGGAATGGTGTTATTGGCGCGTCTTGGTTCTGGGGAGCCTGCCGCTGGCCAAACTTATGAATTGAATGCCATTGCTGCTGCAGCGATTGGCGGTGCTAGCCTTGCTGGTGGAAGAGGAACGATGATTGGAACCTTACTTGGTGCTATACTTTTATCTACCTTAAAGGTTGGTTTAGTCGTTGTCGGTGTAGATACTTTTTGGCAATATATTGCAACAGGTGCGATAATAGTGATAGCAGCTTACTTTGAAGTAATCCAGGATAAAGTCAAAAATATTAAGTTTGCCAAAAAGAAAGCAGCATAGGGGATGGTAGCTGATTATGAAAAATGACGCTGTTGTCGTTGTAGGAAGCATAAACTACGATATCATTTTTAAACAAAAGAGACTTCCTCGGCTTGGGGAAACTTACTCTGCGGATCATGTTTCCTTTTGTGGCGGAGGAAAGGGTGCCAATCAGGCTGTACAGTGTGCTAAATTAGGGTTGGAAACGCATATGGTAGGCAAAGTCGGCAATGATGCATTCGGCAATGTAATGCTAACCAGCCTTGGCAGCTATGGAGTGAATCTCGATTATGTATCTTCAGCAGAAGGTTTGAACACTGGCCTTGGAGTCGTTAATGCTCTGGAAGATGGAAGCGTTATCGCGACGATCTCGAAAGGTGCCAATCATAGCCTTACGAGTGAGGATGTCGATCGGGCTGAAGAAATCATTAAAAAATGTAAAATTGTTATTTTGCAATTGGAAGTGCCAAAAGAGGTTGTAGAATATACAATAAAAATGGCAAAAGAGCATGATTGTTATGTGATATTAAATGCTGCGCCGGCAATTGAACTGGATGAAGAGCATTTAAAACTGGTTGATTGTTTAGTAGTTAATGAAACAGAAGCTAGCTTTTATGCTGGAACAAATGTTGCTTCAATTGAAGATGCCGAAGCTGTGTGTGCAGAGTTGTCACAATACGCGAAAGATTTATTGGTCATTACGCTTGGAGAAAAAGGCAGTATTTTATATGATGGAACTAAGATGTACAGGATTAAGCCTGAAAAGGTGGATGTAGTAGAAACTACTGGGGCTGGCGATTCCTACGTTGGTGCTCTGGCATATTCAATTATAAATGGTACGTCTCATGAGAACATGGGGAAGTTTTCAGCATTGGTGAGCTCCAGGACGGTTATGAACATTGGTGCTCAGGAAGCGATGCCAACTTTAAGTGATGTAGTGGGGAAATTTAAATAAATAGTTATAGAGGTTTTAGATATGATTCCATATGTTAGACGCGAAAAAATCATGGATGAGCTGGAAAACAAACAAATTATGTATATTGAAGATTTTTTAAAGATCTTTGATGGCGTTTCTGAATCTACGATCCGCCGGGATTTGAAAACCTTGGAGGATGAAAACTATATCGTCCTCCTCAGGGGTGGAGCGGTAAAGTTAAAGCTGGATGCATATGAAATACCAGTCGGTACCAAGAAGCTTCTATATAAAGAAGATAAAGAGAAAATCGCTAAATATGCTGCGTCGCTTATAGAGGACGAAGAAGTCATCTATATTGACTCAGGTACCACTTGTTCTGCCATGGTTAAATACATAAAAGCAAAAGGCATAAGGGTAGTAACCTCAAATATTCAGGTCTTAAATGAAATCAACGGAAACGGAATTGAAAGCTGCATAATCGTCGGAGGGGAAGTGAATAAGAGCCTGGATTCCATTTCAGGACCTTTGACAGATGCAGCTTTGAAAAGTATGAACTTCGACAGGTCCTTTTTGGGTACTAGCGGTTTTGGACTTGAAGTGGGCATCAATACGCCAGATTTCCGTGAAGCTAGCAAAAAGACAATCGCCAATACAAACTCGAGACAATGCTATGTATTGGCAGATAGTTCGAAATTTAATAAAAGTACACTATGTAAAGCTTTTGAACTAAAGGACTGTACACTTATTACAAATAAACCTATCCCTTCACTTGAAGGCGTAATAGAATATTTTATTGCGGATTAAAGAGGAACTTATATTGTTTTAACTGTCGTCAAATTTATGTTTAAAGAAAAGAGAGTGAAACAGGGAAACTTGATTCACTCTCTTTTTTTGGACAGTTTGAACATGGGTGTGAACGTGGGGACGGTTCTC
>NZ_JBALQL010000017.1:0-64467 GCF_036964885.1 Bacillus sp. JJ1122
AGTTTTCAAAGAGCAATTTTATTATTCTGCCGCTCAGAAGCGACTTTCATAATATATCATGTGTTCAACTTGATGTCAATCACATTTTTTATTATTTCCACCGCTGTTTAATCGTTTTTTTGATTAGCTCAGCAGCGACGTTTATTAATATATCAGGATAACTCATTTGCGTCAACCATATTTCTAAAAAAAATATTAAAAAGCTTTTGAGAATATGTAATTAGCCTTTATACATACTTTTCTTCGCTGGCATATATTTAAGACACTCCTTAGGAGAAGCTATTCTTTTAAAGAGTGAAAACAGGATTTGGTATCTTTCTTTCATTGATCTTTTCACAACATGGTCAATCCGATCATCCTTTAAATCGAAAAGGATTTCGTCCATTTCTCTTTTGATTAAGTATTCAAGTTCTTTTAATTCTTTTTCATTGATCAGAACACCAAGCATACATACACTCCTGTTCATTTTCTCATAGTGATTGTAGTGTTATCTTTTTTGGGGATTTTTATAATCTTATTTTTTATTATCATATCTTTTGAAAATACGAATAAAAATTAGACAAGGAGTGCATTGGACGAGGTGGTGAGAAAATGAATTTCTTTTTTGTATTAAATGCGAAATCGATTAAACAGATTTTAGTCATCATGATTGCTGCTTTTTTCACAGCATGGTTCTTTTTCATGGAAAATATGATTCAAATCCCCGCTTTCTCTGCGAAAGATGAACCGAAAGCTATTTATAAAGGCGAAAAGGATATAGCCTTGACCTTTAACATTGGCTGGGGGGACGAAAAGGCTGAACCCATTCTGGACATCTTAAAGAAAGAAAAGGCAACAGCTGTAACCTTCTTTTTATCTGGATCCTGGGCTGAAAGGCACCCTGACCTAGTTAGCAGAATGGTAAAAGAGGGATATGAAATTGGGATGCTTGGTTATGAATACAAAGATTATACCGAGTTGGAGGATGACAAAATAAGGCGTGACATCATGAAGGCCCAGGAAGCATTCAAGAAACTCAATGTGAAAAACATTGAATTACTGAGGGCTCCTACTGGACATTTCGACCAGCGCACTTTAAAAATCGCAGAGCGCCTTGGCTACACAGTAGTCCATTGGAGTCTCGATACGAAGGACTGGACTAACCCGGGAACTGCCGTTATAGCTGAAAATGCTGCTAAAGCAAAAAAAGGTGAGATCCTTTTAATGCACGCATCGGATTCTGCCAAACAGACAGCTGATGCACTTCCGCTTGTGTTAAAGGATATTCGTGGGAAAAATTTAAAAATGGTCACCGTTTCTGAAATGATCGCAAACGGAGACTCTAAATCAGCTGAAATAAAATAACCTTCTAATTTGGCATTAAACGGTCAGTGTGTCACAAAAAAATTCGGTTCAAGAATCAGTTAATATACCCTGTTGATTGGAGTGGAAGGCGGCGCGCAGACTCCTCCCGAAAACGCTAACGCATTTCCATCGTGACTGGGTCCATTCGAGGAAGCTCTTCAGTATCCTACGGGCTCACACCCCGCGGAAAGCGATGCGCCTGGAACGAAATCAACAAACCCATTTTACATTCAAACCAGAAAAAAGACTGTAGCCAATTGATCTTGGCTACAGTCTGAACTGTCCAATTAAGCATTGGACGGTTTTTTTTGTGCTTTTTTATTCGCTTTTATGTTCCTATCAAGGGCTTTGCGCTCCTCAATCGATTTTTGATTTAACTTGTGAAGGACCAGCAGCTGATAGGCGTTACAAATTAACAACGGGAAGAGCATAAGGTATAGCCAGCTATGTTCGTTAACCTGCAAAACCGGAACCCATTCTATCACGGTTACAACCACCATGAAAAATAATGCAGGGATAAATGCCTCTTTGTTCGTTTGCTTTGCTTTTATTAAAGCTGTAACAATACCTGCAATTAAAACAATCCCTGCAAGTCCCAAGTATGGCAGGATGTTGTCCCCTTTTTCAGCAAATGAATTAAAACGAAAATAAACAAGATCAAATAATACAAAGGCAATCAGAACTACCTGGACCGCATTCCAAAGAGATTTAAAAACGCCAAGTCCAAAGCGGTGGACAGTCAGATAAGCAAAGAATCCCATTTGGCTAAGAATGCTAAATATAAGTCCTACACCCATTAGCCATAATAAGATTGAAAGTAGCTCCATCATGCTAAAATCACTTAATAACTGCTGGAACTCATCCCAGCGGACAATAAAACCAACCACGCCTGTTGTCACTGCTCCTACAACAAGGGTGGTGAAAAATAAATGAACCCAATTACGGCTTGTCACGATTTTTTCCCCCATAAAAAAAATAACTGCTCTCCTTGATTGTACCAATGCATGTATGAAAAATCTAGGTGCTCGCTTGGTGTATAACATTTTGCCTTTTAACTCATTCTAAGATTAGGGCTTTCTATGTGAAAGGGGAATGAATATGGAGAAGATAATGAAATTTTTAATCCCCGCCGCCTTTTTACTCTTGGCTGCCGGCTGTGCTCCAACAGAGTCAGGCGGGGGACAAGTTGATTACGAAGAAACAAAGAAAATGGTAGTCGACATCCTTAAAACTGATGATGGCAAAAAGGCGATCCAGGAAGTGATGGGCGACGATGGCATGAAACAAAAATTAATAATGGACCAGCCGGTCGTAACCGATACAATCGAAAAGACATTAACATCTGAAAAAGGAATGGATTTTTGGAAGAAGTCCTTAGAAGATCCAAAATTTGCCGAAAGTGTCGCAAAAAGCATGAAGAAAGAAAATGAAAAACTGTTGAAAAACCTGATGAAGGATCCGGAATATAAAGGCATGATGATTGAGGTCATGAAGGATCCGGAACTGGAAAAAGAATTGACTACTCTTTTAAAAAGCAAAGAGTATCGTGAACACTTACAAAAAGTCATGTCAGAAACCTTTGAGAGCCCGCTTTTCAAGGCTAAACTGCAGGCCCTGATTGTAAAAGCAGCTGAGGAACTCCCAACTCAGAAACCTGAAGGCGGCGGAGATGGTGGCGGTGGCGGTGGAGGATCCGGTAGTTCTGGCGGAGGATCTTCTGGAGGACAGTAATTCACAAGAGGACAACACTATAAAAGCAATAATTAACAAGCCTCTCCCTTATGTTTAACGGGAGAGGCTTCATTTTTTAGCATGGATTTATAGCCCATAGAAAGAAAAAGCTTTACTTGTCGAGCATATGGACGATTTCCTGGGCGATGTTCGTATAAATTGCGCCAATCTGATCATCTTCCTGGTAAATTGATGGAGCAAAATCTTCCTCGTTCCAGGTCGGCTGACCTAATGGAAGCTTGCCTAAAAGCTTAGTATTCAGCTCATCAGCTAATTTTTCCCCGCCGCCTTGACCAAAGACATACTCTTTTTCCTCAGTCAGCTTGCTTTCAAAGTAAGACATATTTTCAATAACGCCAAGGATTTCATGTTCAGTTCTTAATGCCATAGCACCTGCTCTGGCAGCGACGAATGCTGCAGTCGGATGCGGTGTTGTAACAATTATTTCTTTACATGTCGGCAGCATAGTATGGACATCCAAAGCTACATCTCCTGTACCTGGCGGCAAATCAAGCAGCAGGTAATCAAGCTCTCCCCATTCAACCTCATTGAAGAAGCTGTTCAACATTTTTCCGAGCATTGGCCCGCGCCAGATAATCGGTGCATTGTCTTCAACAAAGAATCCCATAGAGATTACTTTTACTCCATGTCTTTCAACTGGGATAATCCTTTCTCCTCTTACAACCGGACGCTTCGTGATGCCCATCATGTCCGGAACACTGAAACCGTAAATATCAGCGTCGACTAGTCCAACTTTTTTACCAAGGCGTGCAAGTGAAACGGCAAGGTTCACAGAAACAGTCGACTTACCGACTCCGCCTTTACCGCTGGCGATAGCAATGAACGTCGTTTTGCTATTTGGTGAAAGCAAGCCTTCCTCTTCAGGTGCCGCTGTCTGGAATTTCGAAAGGATCTCGGCAGGAAGTTCAGTGAATCTTAATCCAACCGTTTCAACCCCTGATTCTTTTAAAAGGTTAACGATTTGCGTCTGGAGCTGCAACTGTTCCGCTGTACCCGTTTTAGCAATCCCAATTTTAACGCTTACATGGTTCTTCTCTTCTTTGATCTTAATTTCTTCGATCGCATTTATTTCTTCGAGTGTTTTATGTAAAAATGGTTCCTTAAGGTCTTTTAAAAGTTCACGTACCTTAGCTTCAGATAACATAATGACACCCTCCTCTGTAAATTTTCATTTCAATGACAGTATAACACATTAGAATAATTACTAAGTGTTAAACCTATCACACATTTCTGAAAGATTATTCTTGCCTGATTAATGTAGTATAACCCCCCTACATAAAAAAGAAGGATCCATGACCCTTCTTTAATTGTTCCAGAATTTTTGTTCATCAGTAAAATAGCGAAGCATTCCTTCATAAATAGAGGCTGCAACCTTTTCCTGGTAAGCCTCTTGTCTGAGGTTCGCTTCTTCTTCAGGATTGGACAGGAACCCGATTTCTACTAACACCCCAGGTTTATTCGTATGTTTTAACAGATAGATTTCATTTGCTGGCTTGGCTTTTCGGTCTGTATTTTCCAGGTTCCGGCGCAGTTCATCCTGGATCAATTTCGCCGCCCTTTTGTTTTCTTTAAAATGGGTAGAGTAAAACGTTTGGGCTCCCTTCCATTTAGGCGAAGGGATCGCATTCAAGTGGATGGTCGCAAAAAAGTCTGCCTCTGATTCATTAATCAAATCCAGACGCCTTTTTAAATCCTGGACCTTTCTCTTGCTGTATCCCTTTAGGCCTTTATCGGCAAGATCGACATCTTTTTCACGAGTCATGATGACGAGTGCTCCCTGCTGCTGAAGGTAATCCCGTAATTTGAGAGCCACATTTAAGGCAATATCTTTTTCAAATGCTTCCTCTTCCCCCGCTCCCGGGTCAACGCCGCCATGGCCAGGATCAAGGTAGATGATTTTTCCGGATAAAGGAAGATTCCATGATTCCCAGGAATCGTTTTCAGCAAAATCGTACTGCAATATAAGGAACAGCACGGCCAGGCCGGCTGCAAATAAGATTATTTTGAATTTTTTCAGCATTTCTAAACCATCCTTCCCAGCTAGTCCCTGTTAATACACTATATGGGACAGGACAATGGTTTAGAACTTTAGTCAATTCTCTAATGCAGCCTTAGTTTATATTTCTTTTCACCTTTCATAAAACCCTCCCGCCACCAGCCGTCGACATACTGCTCGCATAAATAATATAGCTCCTCCGATCCTGTACCTTCTTCACCCTTCCCCCAGAATAGGAAAAAGTTATACAAGGTATCAATCAGGTGCCGCTCCTCTTTATCACAGCGGTACTTAACGGATTCAACCGATTCGCCAAAATAACCAAACCGGCTGAATTTCGCGCCAAGCAGGTATGCTTCAATCGCGACGTCGTAGCAGGCTTCTTCTATTCCTGAATTCATCACAAGATTGGAAGTCAGCCTTGATGAACCAAAATATTGTTTCACCCTGTTCTGCAGGATGTTAATTGATAATTCACGAAGCATGGATCGTTCATATTTAATTTGTTTTTCTCTTCTCTTATCTACAAAAGTCGTTACGACGTTCAATGTATTCTCACCCCTTAAGAAATAGTGTTCAACCTTCCCGCAGGTGTAATGCAATAATAAGGGACGTTTCCTTTTCCAGTTTTCTCAGTCGTTTACTGTATAAAAAAAATTAAAATCAAATATAGCAATTAGGATAAAAAGCCCAGAGTCGGATCTAATTGTAAAAGAGGAACTATTAAATAACCCTACTATTGATACTGTTCATTAATATTCTGAATTGTTAGAATATATATTACAACCAGAACTCGCTTCAATTTTATCTCTGAGGAGGGAAAGAAATGGAGCAATATGTTCGCGTTATTCCTTACAAATTAATTGAGGAGAATGAAGAAATCAATGAAGTTCCAAAGGGTGTCGAGTTAATTCAGGCACCTCAGATCTGGAATAAGACGAAAGGGAAAGGCATTAAGGTTGCTGTACTGGACACTGGCTGCGACATTACCCACCCTGACTTGAAGGACCGCATCATTGGCGGTCGGAATTTTACCGATGATGATCGAAGCAACCCTGATATTTTTAATGATTATAACGGGCACGGCACACATGTATCGGGTACGATTGCAGCCACAGAAAACCACGCTGGTGTCATTGGAGTGGCACCTGAGGCTGGATTATTGATCGTAAAAGTCTTGAACAAAGCTGGCTCCGGCAAATATGAATGGATCATTAAAGGGATTCATTATGCTATTGAACAACAAGCAGATATTATCTCGATGTCACTTGGCGGTCCTGCAGATGTCCCTGAACTACATGAAGCCATTCAAGCCGCTGTTGAAAAGGACATTCTGGTCGTTTGCGCTGCAGGCAATGAAGGGGATGGGGACGACGCTACCAATGAATTTGCCTACCCAGGCTGCTATAACGAGGTGGTCAGCGTTGGCGCGATCAACCTTGAACGTGGTTCTTCCGATTTTACAAACTCACACAATCAAATAGATGTTGTCGCACCTGGAGAAGGTATACTTTCAACTTATCTGAACGGAAAATATGCAAAATTGAGCGGGACATCCATGTCAGCTCCGCATGTTTCTGGTGCGCTTGCTCTTATTAAAACATATGCAAATCAGCAATTTGAACGGCCTCTTACCGAACCTGAGTTATATGCCCAATTAATCAGACGGACTGTTCCACTTGGGAATTCACCAAAACTCGAAGGAAACGGCCTGGTTTACTTGACTGTTCCAGAGCATTTAGCCAGCATTTTCGACCAGAACTTCAAAACCATGGTCGCTAATGCACTATGATTAAGCTCAAAACCATTTTAGAGGAATGGATATCGGCGAAGGATACTCATATCGAAAGCATCAATAACAAAGTGTACTATGATTGTGCGCTGGATCAAAAAACGCGAGAGGAGTATTACAGCAATATCCACTTTGAACAGATTAATCTGGCGGATGAGATGAATATTCTTTTAGTGAATTCCCATACCAATCCTTTAAGGTATTCACCCCACCAATATGTGTATCCATGGGTGGACCTGCAGGAGAATCTTCAGTTAAAAAGTTTATACTCCGGACAGAATCTTGATCCGCTAAAAACCATTGAGGAGGATTTAAGGCAGTTAAAAGCATTTCAGGAAGCTGAATTTTTTTCGAACAGGAGAATGATTTATAACTGCGAGCATGTTGTCCCTCAATCATGGTTTGGCGGAAACGAGCCGATGAAAGGAGATTTGCACCATTTGTTTGCGTGTGAACCGGCCTGTAACAGCATGAGAAACAACTTTCCATATCATGATTATCAGTCATATACTCCTGAGCTGGCTGCTAACGGAATTAGAACAGGCTGCGGCATGGCGGAGAATGGAGGCTTTGAACCCGAATATGGCAAGGGCATTTCAGCAAGAGCGGTGTTTTATTTTACGCTTCGATATAAGGGAGTGATCTCACTTGAGGATCTCACGGATTTGGAGCTTTTGCATAAATGGCATCAAGAAAATCCTGTGACACTATACGAAAAGCACAGGAACGCCGCTATTCAAGAGCTGCAGGGAAATCGCAATCCGTTTATTGATTTTCCGGAACACGCCGAAAAAATGCTTTGGATGTAGTAGACCGCCTGTAAACAGGCGGTTTTTTTTGCTTGATGCTTTACCCTGGGTTCCTTCACTCCTGGAAATGCCGCCAGTAAGTTTATCCTTACCGTGCTCATTACCTGTTATTACCTCCTTATGTTACTAAGGAATTTTACCCCAAAGGGCAAACTACTCCAGAATACTGATGAAGGGATGGATAGCTATGTCAATGGAATGGTTTGACCGTGTAGTTGGGGAATTGCAGGATCATCTTGAATCTATATGTGAAAAATATGAGCAGGATGGCCAGATGGCTGTTGAGCGGGGATCCAAGCATCCAAGAATCGAGTTTTTTGTTGACTATGAGGATGGTGAACGAGAGTATTTTTACTCCCTATTCTTCGATCCGCACAATGAAGAATTCTATACCGAAAAGATTGATGATGAACTGGAGCAGCCTGCCCGGGTCATCCTTTCTGATATAGACGATATAGTCGATGCGGTTCATGAAGGGTTTCATGACTACACTAATGATGCCGACGAAGATGTAGATATCTTTTACGCCACCCATGAGGATGAAACAGAATATATGGATGTCTATGATGATGGCGATTTAGAAGAACTGGATGATGCGGACGAATTCTATATCACTGAAATCGCAGATGATGATGATATCCTTGAGCAAATCGATGTGGAATGGGAAACTCCTGAGGTGACTGCATTCTTCCGGGAGGATGAGGTCGAAGTGACATACCAGTTCGGGGTGGTACAGGAAACAGGCGACGGAGTACTTCGCCGGATTAACCGCTTATGGACAGAGGATGACGATATAATTAAGGATGAGACCAACTTTATCTTCACAAAAGAAGAAGCTCCTACCATCATTGCAATGATTGCGAGTCATATGAATTCCATGCAGGGATACGAAGATTAAACAAAAAAAGATGGATGCAACCCATTTCTGTGGTTACCTCCGTCTTTTATTTTTAATTGAGTACAACTAAAGAAATTCGCGCATTGAGGTTTTTATCCCCGCCGATAACGCCCCGAACAACTACGATGCCGCTGTCATGTGGAACGACGTTATGAATCTCCATACTTGCAGCTCCCTGGAACGGTTTCATTTTCCCCTGGATCAATCCTATTTCTGAAATTGAGGCAAACACCTTACTTTCCGAATTCACAATACCTCCCAAATTCAATTTCTTCTCGAACCCTTGATGGTCAACAATGTCAAACGAGAATGCTTCGCTTTTTCGAGATTGACCTGCTTCACGCGGTTCATAAGTTTGCTCGTCTTTTTTATATGCCAGTTTTCTACTGTTATGAGAATATGGATTATAATAAGCCATTTGTACACACTCCCCCTTCTATATTTTCCTTATAGAAGTATTCACAGTGTCCTTACAATATGCCTTTCCGTTTCTAAAATGGATCATAAGTCCTTTTTTGCTAAAGGCTGAGTTAAATTAGACTGTTGATTTCCGCTCCACACACTCGCCTTTCGCTCCAATCAACCGATGCCAGAATCCGCACTTGCCATTAATACAGCATTGTTTAAAAAAGATTATACAAATATGGCATATCATTCTTGCCTGTCTGCTCCCAATACCAACATGATAACCCTTCTTTTAAATATTGAATTTTAAGATGCAGCCTAAAATGGTCAATAGAATGTGGTCAGAAAGCTTTTTTTACATTAAAAAAGACCCCCAACCAAATAGGTTGAGAGCCTTTGAAGCGTAAAAATTAACGCTTTGAGAACTGAGGTGCACGACGAGCGCCTTTAAGACCGTATTTCTTACGTTCTTTCATACGAGCGTCACGAGTTAATAGTCCTGCACGCTTAAGCGTTGGACGGAATTCTGGGTCAGCTTGAAGTAACGCACGAGCGATACCGTGGCGGATTGCGCCAGCTTGACCAGTGTATCCACCGCCATTTACGTTTACAAGGATATCGTAGCTTCCTACAGTTTCAGTAGCAACAAGTGGCTGCTTAACTACTTCACGTAATGCTGCGAATGGGATATAGTTTTCAATTTCACGATCGTTGATTGTAATTTTTCCAGTGCCTGGTACTAAACGAACTCGTGCAACGGAGCTCTTACGACGACCAGTACCGATATATTGAACCTGTGCCAAGTCAATTACCTCCTTATTAATTATCCGCGAAGTTCGTAAACTTCAGGTTGTTGTGCTTGATGTGGATGCTCGTTACCAGCATATACATGAAGCTTTCTAAACATTTGGCGTCCAAGAGAGTTCTTTGGAAGCATACCTTTGATTGCAAGTTCAAGCATCTTTTCAGCGTAGTTCGTACGCATTTCAAGAGCTGTTCTTTGCTTCAATCCACCTGGGTGCATTGTGTGGCGGTAGTAGATTTTGTCAGTAAGTTTCTTACCAGTAAGTTCGATCTGAGAAGCGTTGATGATGATTACGTGATCACCAGTGTCAACATGTGGTGTGAAAGTTGGTTTATGTTTACCACGTAGAATAGCTGCAACTTCAGTTGAAAGGCGACCTAGAGTCTTGCCTGCAGCGTCAACTACGTACCATTTACGCTCGATATTGTTGGCATTTGCCATAAACGTTGTACGCATGAGTTTCCCTCCTAAATAGTCAAAAAAAAATCAATTTCATTTGTGGTATATTTTCAAACACGATAAAGCTCTTCCGGGGCTGATCGTGGGTTTAAAATACATACATATGATATATTAACCTGTGGTTGAGAGATTGTCAACACCAGGAATAGTTGTCATAATGATTTTTTCAAATTTATTTCCTATTTTCTAATGAATCATCTTCATAGAAAACCTTCCAAAGATAGAGTCCGTGCCCAGGTGCTGTCTTGCCCGCGAGTGTGCGGTCTTTTTTTTCAAGGAGCTCAGGAATTGAATCTGCTGCTCTCTTGCCTGTGCCGATCTCCAAAAGTGTACCTACGAGAATCCTTACCATGTTGTAAAGAAAACCGTTCCCGACAAACCTGAAGACAAACTGGCCGTTCTCTTCAAAAAAATCGATTTCCTTCACTGTCCGTACCCTGTCCTCGACTTCTGTTTTAGCCGAGCAAAAACTAGTAAAATCATGAGTCCCTAGCAGGTGACTGCGAGCTTCCTTCATCGCCTCTAAATCAAGGTTAAAAGGAAACTGGTACGCAAAGTTTCTTTGGAACGGATCTCGATGTTTTGAAAGCAGTATAACGTATCGGTATTCTTTGCCGACAGCGTTAAAGCGCGCATGGAAGTCAGGCGCTGCCAATTCAACCGTATTAATGGCAATATCAGAAGGCAGCAAGGAATTTAGCGCAATCTGCCACCTGGCAGGCTCAATTTCGAGCATTGTATCAAAATGGACAACCTGCCCCCGCGCATGCACTCCTGCGTCTGTACGGCCCGATGCGCTTAGCCTGATGCGTGTACCTTTATTAAGCTTCTCAAGAGCCTTTTCAATTTCTCCCTGGACCGTCCTTTTGCCAGGCTGAACCTGGTAGCCGGAAAACATCGTGCCATCGTATGAAACTGTACATTTTAATCGCGGCATTTTATACCCTACCCTCTTAAAACAATCAGTAGAATCGTAACGAGCGCCAGAAATAGAATCATGCTTGAATCTGCAGGTCCCCATTTCAGCTGACGATACTTTGTCCGGCCTTCTCCGCCTTTGTAGCCTCTGGCCTCCATGGCAACAGCAAGCTCCTCAGCACGCTTGAATGAGCTGATGAACAGCGGAATCAATAACGGAACGATTGCTTTGATTCTCTCTTTGACTGGGCCGCTGTTATACTCTACTCCCCTAGCCGTCTGGGCTTTCATGATTTTGTCTGTTTCCTGCATAAGCGTGGGAATGAACCGCAATGAAATGGACATCATCAAAGCCAGCTCATGAACAGGGAAATTCACCTTTTTCAAAGGATTAAGCAACGTTTCCAAGCCATCTGTTATTTCGATCGGAGTCGTTGTCAGTGTCAAAAGTGAAGTGATCAGAATCAGCAGGAAAAAGCGCAAAGAAATAAATATACCTTGTCTGATTCCATTTTCATAGATTTTCAGCCAGCCTAAATCTAAGACGAGCTCTCCACCCTTTGTCATGAAAATATGCAGCAAGAATGTGAAGACTACCAGCAGCAAAATAGGTTTTAACCCTCCGTAGAGGAATCGTACTGGTATTTTTGACATACCTACCATCAAAAGTGTATATATTGCTAAAACGCCATATGTCCATGCATTATTTGCAATGAAAACAACACAGACAAAAAGAAATACAATAATTAGCTTCGAACGGGGATCCATCCGATGCAAAATGGACTCTCCTGGCACATAGCGGCCAAAAATCATATTCTCTATCATTTCCGGCTGCCCCCTTCCAAAAATTCCGCTACCATCTCGGCTAGCTCTTCCTCGGAAAGACTAATCCGGCTGAATTTAGTCTGAAAGGCTTTTTCAATTCTTAACTGCAGACCGACTACCTCAGGAACATCCAAACCTAAATCTATCAGTGCTTGCGGATTTGAAAAAATCTCTTCAGGTGTCCCTTTTGTTAACACCTTCCCCTGATGCATGACAACAATTTTATCGGCATAACGCGCAGCATCTTCCATGCTGTGTGTAACCAGGATCGTCGAAAGGTTTTTCTTTTTATGAAGTGAATAAAATAAGTCCATTATTTCTTTTCGGCCCCTGGGATCAAGTCCTGCGGTCGGCTCGTCCAATACGATAACCTCTGGTTCCATCGCCAATACTCCGGCAATCGCAACGCGGCGCATTTGGCCGCCTGATAGGTCGAACGGGGATTTTTCAAGGATATCTTCAGACAGGCCGACCAATTGGATGGCTGCCCTTGCACGTTCCTTTGCTTCGTCCTCCGAGACACCAAAGTTCATCGGTCCGAAGCAAATATCCTTTTCCACTGTTTCTTCGAATAACTGGTGTTCTGGAAACTGAAAGACAATTCCCACCTTTTCACGGACACCCTTTAAATTCTTTTCTTTACGATTTCCCTTGATCTCCCTGCTGCCAATCACTACAGAACCTTTTGTCGGCTTCAAAAGAGCATTCAGATGCTGCAGCACCGTAGACTTGCCTGAACCAGTATGGCCGATGATGGCTAAATACGTTCCTGAAGGGATGTCGATGGATACATCAGAAACGGCAAGACGTTCGAAGGGAGAATTAGCCTGGTAACGATATTCTACATTTTTGAGTGAGATGTCCATAATTCTGTCACCAGCTCTTCTTCTGTTAAATATGATTTTGATAGGCCAATCCCTTTATCCCGCATAATTTTGCTCATTTTCACGGGAAAAGGAATATCCAGTCCAAGTTTAATAAGTTCTTCATCCATCTGAAAAATTTCTTCGGGTGTTCCTTCACGGTACAGCTTTCCTTTATTCATGACGAGGATTCTGTCAGCTTTGGCTGCTTCCTCAAGATCATGTGTAATTGAAATGACCGTGATATTTTCCCGGCTTTTTAATTCTCGTACAGTTTCAATGACCTCTGCACGGCCTCTAGGGTCCAGCATTGAGGTAGCCTCATCAAGTATGATGATTGAAGGCTGCAGGGCAAGTACACCTGCAATGGCTACACGCTGCTTTTGGCCGCCGGACAGATGGTGCGGCTCTTGATTTAGAAAGGTTCCCATTTTGACTTTTTCAAGTGAATTTTGGACACGCTCTACCATTAATTCTCTCGGCACGCCGTGATTTTCCAGACCAAAAGCCACATCATCCTGAACAGTAGTTCCAACGAACTGGTTATCAGGATTTTGAAAAACCATTCCGACATTTTTTCGTACATCCCAGACTGTGTCCTCCGATAGAGTAATACCGCATACGGATATTGACCCTTCCTGCGGAAATTGCAGTCCGTTTAACAATTTGGCAAGGGTTGATTTGCCTGAACCATTATGTCCCACTATGGCTAGCCATTCACCTTCAAAAATATCAAAGCTGATATTATTTAAGGCAGGAGCATATTGTCCATCATAGCTAAAAGATACATCTTTGATGCTAACAAGGAGCTTTTTCATCTCCGTCCTCCTCTCAACTCTTCTTAACTAGCTCTTCTCTATTTTCATTGTTTCAGGATCAAAAATTTTTGGATATAAAAAAAGCCTGCACCTCTTCCCGGGCGGAAACGTTCCGCTAATTGCCGGGTCCTTAAAGGACTGGGAAGAAGTGCATGAGCTAGACGAGACAGGCAGGAAAAGCTCCGCGAGTGAATCTGGCATCAGATCCCCGCAGCAGGACGTAAAAATGTATCCTGGCGTTCCTGGCCTAATGGACAGTGAGCAATCCCTCTTTTAAAGCCTGCTCATCATAACGCTCGTTTTGGCTTGTGCTGCTTTTTTCATTTTATCGTCAGAGACATGCCCTGAATGTAAGAAAAAAAGGGGATGAAACAAGTTTGTATAAACTGTCCATCGCCCTTGCCCGAGTGTTTAAAGATATTAAACTAACTCGATAATTACCATTGGCGCACCGTCACCGCGGCGTGGTCCAAGTTTCATAATACGAGTGTATCCACCTTGGCGCTCAGCATAGCGTGGAGCGATGTCAGCGAATAATTTTTGAACTGCATCTTGGTTTGTTTCAGCGTTTGCAACTTCGTGGCGAACCCAAGCAGATGCTTGACGGCGAGCATGAAGGTCTCCGCGCTTTCCAAGAGTAATCATTTTTTCAACAACTGAACGAAGCTCTTTCGCACGTGTTTCAGTCGTTTCAATACGCTCATTGATAATCAAGTCTGTTGTTAAGTCACGTAGCATTGCTTTACGCTGGGCACTTGTGCGTCCTAACTTTCTGTATCCCATGAGTGTTTCCCTCCTTTGTTGAAGTCATAAGCTGGCATTTTCAGTCTGACAGCAAAATGCCTAGTTAATCTGCAATTAACTAGTCATCTTTACGTAAGCCTAAGCCTAGCTCTTCTAGTTTTGCTTTTACTTCTTCTAATGATTTTCTGCCTAGGTTACGAACCTTCATCATGTCTTCTTCTGTCTTATGAGCAAGCTCTTGGACAGTGTTGATTCCAGCACGCTTCAAGCAGTTATATGAACGAACAGAAAGGTCTAATTCTTCGATAGTCATCTCAAGAACTTTTTCTTTTTGATCTTCTTCTTTCTCAACCATGATTTCAGCATTTTGAGCTTCGTCAGTCAGACCGACAAAAATATTCAAATGCTCAGTCAGGATTTTAGCACCGAGTGCAATAGCTTCCTTAGGACCAGTGCTGCCATCTGTCCATACGTCAAAGACCAGCTTGTCATAATTCGTCATTTGCCCTACGCGAGTGTTTTCTACCTGATAAGATACACGTGAAACCGGTGTATAGATTGAGTCGATTGGAATAACTCCGATCGGCTGGTCTTCCCGCTTGTTCTGATCAGCAGGAGTATAACCACGGCCTCTGCGGGCAGTCAAACGCATACGCAATGATCCTTTGCTAGAAAGAGTCGCGATGTGAAGATCCGGATTAAGGATTTCAACATCACTGTCATGCGTGATACCAGCTGCAGTAACAGGACCTTCTCCCTGTAAATCGATTTCGAGTGTCTTCTCTTCGTCAGAGTAGATTTTCAATGCTAATTTCTTAACGTTTAAAATGATTGATGTAACATCTTCTACGACGCCTTCAATTGTTGAGAACTCATGAAGTACTCCATCGATTTGAATCGATGTAACAGCTGCACCTGGGAGTGAGGATAATAGGATACGACGTAAGGAGTTACCCAAAGTTGTACCATATCCACGCTCAAGCGGTTCTACGACAAACTTGCCGTACTTGGCATCATCGCTGATCTCAACCGTTTCGATTTTTGGTTTTTCTATTTCGATCATCAAATATACCCTCCTTCAAAACGTCGAAACCCCGGCTGGTTGTTCACCACACCGAAAGTCCCCCATGTATACGTTCCCGTCTGTGCACAACAACTGGATTAATGATTTCTGTATACTAGAAAATATTTGTATCATATCCCATTATAGACAGGACTACAAATTCTATACAGAAAAATTAAACACGGCGACGTTTTGGCGGGCGGCAGCCGTTATGTGGAACTGGAGTTACATCTTTGATCGCTGTAACTTCAAGACCTGCTGCTTGTAGAGCACGGATAGCTGCTTCACGGCCAGCACCTGGTCCTTTAACAGTTACCTCTAAAGTTTTCAAACCATGTTCCATAGAAGTTTTAGCTGCAGTTTCTGCTGCCATTTGTGCTGCGAATGGAGTTGATTTACGTGAACCCTTGAAACCAAGCGCACCAGCACTAGACCATGATAATGCATTACCATGTACGTCTGTAATTGTTACGATAGTATTGTTAAATGTTGAACGAATATGCGCAACTCCACTTTCAATATTCTTTTTGACGCGGCGTTTGCGTGTATTAGTTTTACGAGCCATTTAAATGTTACCCTCCTTTACGGATTATTTTTTCTTGTTAGCTACAGTCTTACGAGGACCTTTACGAGTACGTGCGTTGTTCTTCGTGTTTTGTCCGCGAACAGGCAAGCCACGACGATGACGCAAGCCACGGAATGAACCGATTTCCATTAGACGTTTGATGTTTAATGAAACCTCACGGCGAAGGTCACCTTCAACCTTTAACTTGTCGATAATATCACGGATCTTGTTAAGTTCTTCTTCAGTAAGATCGCGAACACGAGTGTCTTCAGAAACACCAGCTTCAGCAAGAACTTTCTCAGCAGTTGGTCTGCCGATTCCGAAAATGTATGTTAAAGAAATAACTACACGCTTTTCACGTGGAATATCTACACCAGCAATACGTGCCATCTAGATGCGCACCTCCTTTTTTATTAACCTTGTTTTTGTTTATGTTTAGGGTTTTCACAGATCACCATTACTTTGCCTTTTCTGCGGATAACTTTACACTTTTCACAGATTGGCTTAACAGATGGTCTCACTTTCATTACTCTAACCTCCTTGATAGTACGGAGTCACGGTTTATTTAAAGCGGTAAGTAATTCTTCCGCGAGTCAAATCATATGGAGAAAGCTCTACTGTTACTTTATCTCCAGGCAGGATCCGAATGAAGTGCATTCTGATTTTGCCGGAAACATGAGCCAACACTGTATGACCATTCTCTAATTCTACCTTAAACATTGCATTAGGCAAAGTTTCAGTTACTGTGCCTTCAATTTCAATTACATCATCTTTCGCCATAAACTGGTCTCCCTTCTTAATTCAATTACGTATTTAAATCTTATGCCTCGCATTGACGAAGCTTAGCTTTCCATTTTTGACACGGCCTATACAGCAAAACAATTGAGATAATGCTGAGAAAAATACTCAACCTTATGATTATATCATATAGCTGGCATCCCGTCCGCATAGAAATTACATTTTGGCCTATTTTTAGACTAAAAACAGAATCAGGCGTCCGAACACTTTCGATCAGGCTTTCGTTAAAATTTCAAAACCAGTTTCAGTGATCGCGATTGTATGCTCAAAGTGAGCACACACTTTACCGTCAACCGTTACGACAGTCCAATCATCGGCTAACGTGTTAACATAGCGGCTTCCTGCATTCACCATCGGTTCTATACATAGAACCATTCCAGGCTTCAGCCTTGGACCCTTGTTAGGAGGGCCGTAATGAGGAATTTGCGGGTCCTCATGCAATTCTTGCCCAATTCCATGGCCGACATACTCGCGAACAATAGAAAAACCTTCAGATTCCACATACGTTTGAATAGCATGGGAGATGTTCGAAAGACGTTCTCCTGGCTTGGCTTCTTTCAAGCCCCTGAACAAAGACTCTTCGGTCACGTCTAATAGACGCTGAGCTTCTTCATCAATTTTGCCTACCGGATAAGTCCAAGCAGAGTCCCCGTGGTATCCGTTGTACTTCGCACCGATATCGATACTGATGATGTCGCCTTCTTTAAGAACCCGTTCACCAGGAATCCCGTGAACTAGTTCGTTATTGACAGATGCACAGATGCTGCCGCGAAAACCATTATAACCTTTAAAAGAAGGAGTAGCACCTTGTTTGCGGATAAAATCTTCGGCAATGGCATCCAATTCTTTAGTTGTAATGCCAGGAGCAACATGCTTCTTCAACTCCTGGTGAGTTAACGCTACAATGCGACCTGCTTCTCGCATAATTTCTATTTCACGAGGGGTTTTACAAATGATCATTAATTTAAGCCCCCAAGCAAATCTTCGATATCAGCAAACACTTTATCAATGTCCTGCTGACCGTTGATATTGCGTAAGTAACCTTTATCTTCATAGAAGTTTAACAGAGGCTTTGTTTGCTGGATATTGACATCCAGACGATTTTGAACTGTTTCGGCATTATCATCAGCACGCTGATATAGTTCTCCTCCACAACGGTCGCATACGCCTTCCTGAGAAGGTGGATTGAACACGAGGTGGTAAGTAGCTCCACAGTTTTTGCAAATCCTGCGTCCTGTTAAACGCTCCATTAGGATACTTTGATCAACATCGATATTGATGACAAAATCGATTTTTTTATCAAGATCAGCAAGCATAGAGTCCAGTGCTTCAGCCTGAGCAACAGTGCGCGGGAATCCATCTAAAAGGAACCCATTGCCACAGTCATTCTTGCTTAAGCGCTCACGGACGATCCCAATTGTTACTTCATCAGGAACCAGCTCTCCCTTGTCCATAAACGATTTTGCTTTTAATCCTAGTTCCGTCCCTTCTTTGATAGCTGCACGGAACATATCTCCTGTTGAGATATGAGGGATGTTGTATTTCACAACAATTTTATCGGCTTGCGTGCCCTTACCGGCACCCGGAAGCCCCATCAGAACCAAATTCACAAGATTTCCCCCCTCAGTCTCTATTTAAAGATTCAGGGAACAAAGTCCCCTAAATCTTATTTAATAAAGCCTTTATAGTGGCGTTTTACAAGCTGAGCTTCAAGCTGCTTCATTGTTTCAAGCGCAACGCCGACAACAATCAGCAAACTTGTTCCGCCAATCTGTACGGATTGAGGCAGACCAGCAAATTTAATGAAAAATACTGGCAGCACAGAGATAAGTGCAAGGAAGATCGCGCCGACCAATGTCAAGCGATACAATACCTTTGTCAAGTAATCCTGTGTGTTTTTGCCAGGACGGATGCCTGGAACATATCCACCTTGCTTCTTCAAGTTTTCAGCAACCTGTTCAGGATTCACCTGGATGAACGCATAGAAATACGTGAACGCAACGATTAATGCTACATAAACGACCATACCGATCGGCTGAGTATAATCAAACGTCTTCTGAATCCAGAGTGTCACATCGTTGGTGCCGAAGAACTGAGCGATTGTCGGAGGTGTAACGACAAACGAGATTGCGAAGATAACCGGGATAACACCAGCTGCATTCACTTTCAAAGGAAGGTGAGTGTTCTGGCCGCCAACCGAATTATTTCCCGCACTCATGCGTTTAGCGTACTGAATAGGTATTTTACGTGTTGCCTGCTGAATGAAAATAACACCAACGATAATAGCGATAACAGCGATAAGAATTAACAGGACAGTAACGATTCGAAGGAATAGTGCCTCACCTGCATCTTCAAATTGCTGAGCATATATCTGGTTTGCCATAGTCGGAATTCCAGCAGCAATACCTGCAAAGATAATGATTGAGATACCATTGCCTACTCCCTTTGCCGTAATCTGTTCACCTAACCACATTAAGAATGCAGTTCCGGCAGTCAAGACCGTAGCGATCAGCAAGTAAGTTCCGATACCTGAGCTTTGGATTAATAATCCGCCAGCCATATTATTAAAGCCATAAGACATACCGAGTGCCTGGATAAAACCAAGAACGATCGTGAAATAGCGGGTAAACTGAGCTAATTTACGGCGTCCGACTTCTCCTTGTTTGGACCATTCAGTAAACTTAGGCACAACATCCATCTGTAATAGTTGAATGATGATGGAAGCAGTGATGTAAGGCATGATTCCCATTGCGAAAATGGAGAAATTCTTCAGCGCACCGCCGCCAAATGTATTAAGCACTCCGAAAACACTCATGTCATCTTGTGCTCTTAAAATATCTGCATTTACGTTCGGTACAGGAATAAATGAGCCGAGACGAAATACAATCAACATTAAAAGGGTGAAGAAGATTTTATTTCTAATTTCACCCACGCGCATAAAATTGGAGATTGTCTGGAACATTAAATCACCTCAGTTTGACCGCCAGCAGCTTCGATAGCTTCTTTGGCTGTAGAGGAGAACTTATGAGCTTTAACAGTTAGTTTCTTTTCAAGACTTCCTTTAGCAAGTACTTTAATACCTGATAATTCCTTCCTGACAAGACCTGTTTCAATTAAAAGTTCTGGAGTCACTTCAGTTCCATCTTCGAATACGTTTAGAGCATCAAGGTTAACGACTGCATATTCTTTGCGGTTGATGTTCGTGAAACCGCGTTTTGGCAAGCGTCGGAATAAAGGAGTTTGACCACCTTCAAAACCAAGGCGAACACCGCCGCCAGAACGTGCGTTTTGACCTTTATGACCCTTACCAGCAGTTTTACCTTGGCCAGAACCGATACCACGTCCTAGACGTTTACGTTCTTTACGAGAACCTTCTGCAGGCTTTAATTCATGAAGTTTCATGTTGGCACCTCCTTATTTTAAAGAAGAATAAAATTATTTTTCGTTTACTGTAACAAGATGAGAAACTTTGTTGATCATGCCGCGGATTGCTGCATTATCAGCTTGCTCAACTGTTTGGTTCATTTTACGTAGACCAAGAGCCTTAACTGTTTCGCGCTGATCTTGCGGACGGCCGATCAAGCTGCGAGTGAGGGTAATTTCTAATTTGTTAGCCATTTGATTTCCCTCCTTATCCTAACAGTTCTTCCACAGATTTACCGCGTAACTTTGCTACGTCTTCTGCACGCTTAAGTTGCTTTAAGCCGTCAAGAGTTGCACGTACCATGTTAATTGGTGTGTTAGTTCCTAATGATTTAGAAAGGATGTCAGCAACACCAGCTAATTCTAGAACCGCACGAACTGGTCCGCCAGCGATAACTCCTGTACCTTCAGAAGCAGGCTTCAGAAGGATTTCACCAGCACCAAAGTGTCCGATAACCTGGTGTGGAATTGTAGTACCAACCATAGGTACTTGGATTAGGTTCTTCTTCGCATCTTCGATAGCTTTGCGAATCGCTTCAGGTACTTCTTGTGCTTTACCAGTACCCATGCCGACATTACCGTTTTTATCTCCTACTACTACAAGAGCAGAAAAACGGAAACGGCGTCCACCTTTAACAACTTTCGCAACACGGTTAATCGTAACTACGCGTTCTTCAAGTTCAAGTTTGTTTGGATCAATACGACGCATCTTTTTGTGTCCCTCCTTTTTTTATTAAAATTCTAAGCCGTTTTCACGAGCAGCATCAGCAAGTGCCTGAACGCGGCCATGATAGAGGTATCCGCCTCGGTCAAATACTACAGATTTGTAACCTTTTTCAACAGCACGCTTAGCGATAAGTTCACCAATTGTCTTAGCTGCTTCAAGGTTATTGCCTTCAACATTAACTTCTTTATCTAAAGTAGAAGCACTTGCTAAAGTTACTCCCTTTACATCGTCAATTAATTGAGCGTAAATGTGCTTGTTAGAACGGAACACATTTAGACGAGGACGAGCTTCAGTTCCGCTAAGTTTCGCACGAACACGACCATGTCTTTTACGGCGAGTAGCGTTTTTATCAGCCTTCGTAATCATTTACGTCACTCCTTTCGTTAACCTATGCGGCCTTACTTACCTGTTTTACCTTCTTTACGGCGTACAAATTCGCCTTCATAACGAATACCTTTACCTTTGTAAGGCTCTGGCGGACGTACGTCACGGATGTTAGCAGCTAATGCGCCAACACGCTCTTTATCAGTTCCTTTTACAATTACCTTAGTGTTTGCAGGAACTTCGATCTCGATGCCAGTTTCTGGCTCGATTTCTACTGGATGAGAATAACCTACGCTAAGTACAAGCTTGTTGCCTTGCTTAGAAGCACGGTAACCGACACCTACTAGCTCAAGAGTTCTTTCAAATCCTTTAGATACACCTTCAACCATGTTCGCAAGGACCGCGCGAGTCGTTCCGTGCAATGCACGATGTTCTTTTGCGTCAGATGGACGAGAGATGTTGATTACGTTATCTTCAACCTTAATTTCGATATCAGCGTGAAAAGTACGAGACAATTCACCTTTTGGTCCTTTAACTGTTACGTGGTTGTTATCAAGAGTAACAGTTACACCAGCTGGAATTTCAATTGGTTTTTTACCTACGCGTGACATTTGTTGCACCTCCATTCATTCAGAAAATCTATTACCAAACGTATGCTAAAACTTCTCCGCCTACTTGCTTTGCGCGAGCTTCTTTGTCAGTTAAAACGCCGTTTGAAGTTGAAACAAGAGCAATACCTAAACCGTTAAGTACCTTAGGTACTTCGTTTGATTTTGCATAAACGCGAAGACCTGGCTTACTGATTCTCTTAAGACCAGTAATAACACGCTCGTTGTTTGCACCGTACTTCAAGAAGATACGGATGATACCTTGTTTGTTATCTTCGATATATTCAACATCACGTACGAAACCTTCACGCTTAAGGATCTCAGCGATTTCTTTTTTCATGTTAGAAGCAGGTACTTCTAATTTTTCGTGACGTACCATATTCGCATTACGAATACGAGTAAGCAAATCTGCAATCGGATCTGTCATGACCATTTAATTTACCTCCTTCCAGAGCTTTCAGTTTTACCAGCTAGCTTTTTTCACACCAGGAATTTGTCCTTTGTATGCTAATTCACGGAAACAAATACGGCAAAGCTTAAATTTGCGGTATACAGAGTGCGGACGGCCGCAGCGCTCACAGCGAGTGTACTCTTGTACTTTATATTTAGGCGTGCGTTTTTGTTTCGCAATCATTGATTTCTTAGCCACGTTTTCGCCTCCCTCTTATTAGAGATTACTTTTGAAATGGCATTCCGAATTGTGTTAATAGTTCACGAGCTTCTTCATCAGTGTTAGCAGTCGTTACAATAACAATGTCCATGCCACGAACTTTATTTACTTTATCGTAATCAATCTCAGGGAAGATCAATTGTTCTTTAACACCAAGTGTGTAGTTACCGCGTCCGTCGAAAGACTTCTTAGAGATACCGCGGAAGTCACGTACACGTGGTAAAGAAACTGAAATTAACTTGTCGATGAATTCGTACATGCGCTCTCCGCGAAGAGTTACTTTCGCGCCGATTGGCATACCTTCACGAAGGCGGAAACCAGCGATTGATTTCTTAGCGCGAGTCACGACTGGCTTTTGGCCTGTGATCGTTGCTAATTCTTCAACTGCAACATCAAGAGCTTTCGCGTTGGCAACAGCTTCACCAACACCCATGTTGATTACGATCTTTTCAAGCTTTGGTACTTCCATAATTGATTGGTAGTTGAATTTGCTCATAAGAGCAGGAGTAATTTCATTGTTGAACTTTTCTTTTAGGCGGTTCATCGATTGTACCTCCCTTCTTCAATAGACTATTTATCTAGAACTTCACCGGATTTTTTAGCAACGCGTACCTTCTTGCCGTTTTCAACTGTGTAACCAACTCGGGTTGGCTTACCAGACTTCGCATCGATAGGCATTACGTTTGATACATGGATTGGTGCTTCCTGGTTTAAGATTCCACCTTGTGGATTCACTTGTGAAGGCTTAGCGTGCTTTTTCACGATATTGATTCCTTCAACAAGAACACGGCTTTGCTTAGGATAAGCTTCAAGGATGATCCCTGTTTTGCCTTTGTCCTTACCAGAGATGACCATTACTTTGTCACCTTTTTTTACATGCATCTGTGTGCACCTCCTTAAAGGCATTTGAAATAGATTATAGTACTTCTGGTGCTAATGAAACGATTTTCATGAAGTTGTTGTCACGAAGTTCACGTGCAACCGGTCCAAAGATACGAGTTCCACGAGGACCTTTATCATCACGGATGATTACACAAGCATTCTCGTCAAATTTGATGTATGAACCGTCTGTACGGCGCATACCAGTCTTTGTACGAACAATTACTGCTTTAACAACGTCACCTTTTTTAACAACGCCACCTGGTGTTGCTTGTTTCACTGTGCAGACGATAATGTCACCAATATTAGCAGTCTTACGGCCAGAACCGCCTAGAACTTTAATAGTTAGTACTTCACGAGCACCTGAATTATCAGCAACTTTTAAACGTGTTTCCTGTTGGATCATGCGAGTAACCTCCCTTCGGAATAAACCTTAATCCGAACAATTAGATAATAACAGCTTTTTCCACCACTTCTACAAGGCGGAAACGTTTTGTGGCAGATAGCGGACGAGTTTCCATGATACGTACTACGTCGCCGATTTTTGCCTCATTTTGCTCATCATGAGCTTTGAATTTCTTAGAGTATTTAACACGCTTGCCGTATAAAGGATGCTTTTTGTAAGTCTCTACAAGAACAGTGACAGTTTTGTCCATCTTATCAGATACTACGCGTCCAGTATAAACTTTGCGTTGGTTGCGTTCACTCATTGTGAGAACCTCCTCTCAATTATCTGTTAACGCCGATCTCTCGTTCACGAATTACAGTTTTCATGCGAGCAATCGCTTTGCGTACTTCACGAATGCGAGCTGTGTTTTCAAGTTGTCCAGTCGCTAATTGAAAGCGCAGGTTGAAAAGCTCTTCTTTTAAAGATTTAACTTTTTGTTCAATTTCAGCAGTGGTAAGGTCACGAATGTCATTAGCTTTCATTAGATTCACCACCAATTTCTTCTCGTTTAACAAACTTACACTTGATAGGAAGTTTGTGTGCAGCAAGGCGTAATGCTTCGCGTGCGACTTCTTCAGAAACGCCAGCGATTTCGAACATTATTTTGCCTGGTTTAACAACTGCTACCCAGCCTTCAGGTGAACCTTTACCTGAACCCATTCGGACTTCAAGAGGCTTTGCAGTATATGGCTTGTGAGGGAAAATTTTGATCCAAACTTTTCCTCCACGTTTCATGTAACGAGTCATCGCGATACGAGCAGATTCGATTTGGCGGTTTGTGATCCAAGAAGCTTCTAAAGCTTGAAGGCCAAATTCACCAAATGTTACTTCTGCGCCGCCTTTCGCTTTTCCGCGCATTTTTCCGCGGTGCTCACGACGATATTTAACGCGTTTAGGCAATAACATATTATTTGCCTCCTTCCTCAGATTTCTTCTTTGTAGGAAGGACCTCTCCACGGTAAATCCATACTTTTACGCCAAGTTTTCCGTAAGTTGTATCTGCTTCAGCAGTAGCGTAATCGATATCAGCACGAAGAGTATGAAGTGGAACTGTTCCTTCGCTGTAATGTTCAGAACGAGCGATATCTGCTCCGCCAAGACGGCCGGATACCATTGTCTTGATACCTTTAGCGCCTGCACGCATAGCACGTTGGATAACTTGCTTTTGAGCACGACGGAAAGATACACGGTTTTCTAATTGGCGCGCGATGTTTTCAGCAACCAATTTCGCATCGATATCAGCTTTTTTGATTTCAAGAATGTTTATATGAACACGTTTGCCAGTAAGTTGGTTTAACGCTTTGCGAAGAGCTTCAACCTCAGTACCGCCCTTACCGATAACCATTCCTGGCTTAGCAGTGTGGACAGTTACATTTAAACGGTTTGCAGCACGTTCGATCTCTACTTTAGAAAGAGAAGCATCGCGTAAACGCTTTGTGATGTACTCACGAACCTTAAGGTCTTCGTGTAAAAGATCAGCGTAGTCTTTGCCTGCGTACCACTTAGATTCCCAATCACGGATGATCCCGACACGCAAACCGACTGGATTTACTTTTTGACCCACTGATTATCCCTCCTTCTTTTCTGATAAAACGATAGTAATATGGCTAGTACGTTTGTTAATTGCACTTGCACGGCCCATAGCACGTGGACGGAAACGTTTTAACGTTGGTCCTTCGTTTGCATACGCTTCGGACACGACAAGGTTATTAACATCCATTTCATAGTTGTGTTCTGCGTTCGCTAATGCAGATTTCAACACTTTATCTACGATTGGAGAAGCAGCTTTTGGGGTAAGGTTTAAAATAGCTACCGCTTCACCAACTTGCTTTCCTCGAATTAAATCTAAAACTAAGCGAGCTTTACGAGGAGCAATACGAACTGTTCTTGCAACAGCTTTAGCTTGCATTTGGATGCCCTCCTCTCATTAACGTCTTGTTTTCTTATCGTCATTACCATGACCTTTGTAAGTACGAGTTGGAGCGAATTCTCCAAGCTTGTGGCCTACCATGTCTTCAGTGACATAAACAGGTACATGTTTGCGACCATCGTAGACAGCAATAGTGTGTCCGATGAATTGTGGGAAGATCGTAGAACGGCGAGACCAAGTTTTTACAACTTTCTTGCCTTCAGTTTCATTTAACTTTTCGATCTTTGTGATTAAGTGCTCATCAACAAAAGGTCCTTTTTTTAAGCTGCGACCCATGATTGAACCTCCCTTCGTGATTGCCCTACGGTTCCCGCGAACCGTAGCTCAATCCCGTTATTTTTTACGACGACGTACGATAAACTTGTCGGATTTGTTTTTCTTCTTGCGAGTCTTGTAACCAAGAGTCGGCTTGCCCCATGGTGACATAGGTGATTTACGTCCGATTGGTGAACGTCCTTCACCACCACCGTGTGGGTGATCGTTAGGGTTCATTACAGATCCACGAACTGTTGGGCGCTTGCCTAACCAGCGTGAACGACCTGCTTTACCGATGTTGATCAATTCGTGTTGTTCATTACCAACTTGACCAACAGTTGCACGGCACTCAGAAAGGATCATACGCACTTCGCCAGAGTTTAAACGAACTAATACATATTTGCCTTCTTTACCAAGAACCTGTGCTGAAGTTCCTGCAGAACGAACTAATTGTCCGCCTTTACCAGGCTTCAATTCGATGTTGTGTACTACAGTACCAACTGGGATGTTAGTTAGTGGAAGAGCGTTACCTACTTTAATGTCAGCTGTTGGGCCAGACATAACTTCCATACCTACTTCTAGGTTTTTAGGAGCTAGGATATATCTCTTTTCACCATCTACGTAATTAATTAATGCAATGTTTGCAGAACGGTTTGGATCATACTCAATCGTGGCAACGCGTCCAGGAATGCCATCTTTTGTACGTTTAAAGTCGATGATCCTGTATTGACGCTTGTGGCCGCCACCTTGATGACGAACAGTTAACTTACCTTGGTTGTTACGACCGCCTTTTCTGTGCAACGGAGCAAGCAAGGATTTCTCCGGCTTGTCAGTTGTAATCTCAGCAAAATCAGATGCTGTCATATTACGACGACCGTTGGAGGTAGGTTTGTACTTTTTAATCGCCATTTCGTTTCCCTCCTCTTCTATTCAAGTTTTATACTTCGAAGAATTCGATTTCTTTGCTGTCTTGTGTAAGTTTTACGATTGCTTTACGGCGTTTGTTAGTATAACCGCCGAACTTGCCCATACGCTTAAACTTACCTTTGTAGTTCATGATGTTAACTTTTTCAACTTTTACGCCGAAAATAGTTTCGATCGCGTCTTTAACTTGTGTCTTGTTCGCTCTTGTATTAACTTCGAAAGTGTACTTCTTCTCAGTCATAAGATCTGAAGAACGTTCTGTAATAACGGGGCGCTTAATGATATCGCGTGCATCCATTATGCAAGCACCTCCTCTACTTTTTCAACAGCTGCTTTTGTCATGATCAGCTTATCATGGTTTAAAACGTCCAACACGTTGATTCCATCAGCAGCAACAACAGTTACTCCAGGAATGTTACGAGCTGAAAGTGCTACGTTTTCGTCTAAACCTGCTGTTACGATCAAGGCTTTAGTGTTAACTGAAAGACCTTTTAGTACGCTTGTGAATTCCTTTGTCTTTGGAGCATCAAATGCTAGGCTCTCAAGTACCAGGATGTTTTCAGCTTGTACTTTAGATGATAGAGCAGATTTAATCGCTAAACGACGAACCTTTTTAGGCAATTTATAGCTGTAGCTGCGTGGAACTGGTCCGAATACAGTACCGCCTCCGCGCCATTGTGGAGATCTGATTGATCCCTGACGAGCACGACCTGTACCTTTTTGTTTCCAAGGCTTACGTCCGCCGCCCGCTACTTCAGAACGAATTTTAGTTTTATGAGTACCTTGACGTAATGAAGCTCTCTGCATGACAACTGCTTCGAACATTACGTGGTTGTTAGGCTCAATACCAAATACTGATTCGTTTAGTTCGATTTCGCCAACTTGTGAACCAGCTTGGTTAAATAATGCTACTTTCGGCATTCTTGTTTCCTCCTTTCCTGTAAAAATTACTTAGCTTTTACAGCACCTTTAATTTTTAGAAGGGCTTTTCTAGCACCAGGAACGTTTCCTTTAATTAAAAGAAGGTTACGTTCTGCGTCAACTTTAACGATTTGCAGGTTTTGAACAGTGATCTGCTCTCCACCCATGCGTCCAGGCAATAGTTTACCTTTGAATACACGGTTTGGAGCAACAGGACCCATTGAACCAGGGCGGCGGTGGTAACGAGAACCGTGAGCCATTGGTCCGCGAGATTGTCCGTGGCGCTTGATTACACCTTGGAAACCTTTACCCTTAGAGATTCCTGTAACATCTACCATTTCGCCTTCTGCGAAAATATCAACTTTGACTTCTTGACCAACTTCATACTCTGCTAAGTTAACTCCGTTGATTTCTTTCACGAAGCGCTTAGGAGCAGTGTTTGCTTTTGAAACGTGGCCTTTTTCTGGTTTGTTTGAAAGCTTTTCGCGCTTGTCTTCAAAGCCAAGCTGTACTGCTTCGTAACCATCTGTCTCAACAGATTTCACTTGAAGCACTACGTTCGGAGCAGCTTCTACTACTGTTACCGGGATAAGGTCGCCGTTTTCAGCAAATACTTGAGTCATACCAATCTTTCTTCCTAAGATTCCTTTGGTCATTTCAGTCACACCTCCTGTATGTTTTAATATTTATTATTAAAGTTTGATTTCGATATCTACACCTGATGGCAGGTCTAAACGCATTAATGAGTCGACCGTTTGCGGAGTCGGATTGATGATGTCAATCAGACGCTTATGCGTACGCATTTCAAACTGCTCACGAGAATCTTTGTACTTGTGCACCGCACGAAGAATTGTGTAAATCGTCTTTTCAGTAGGTAGTGGGATTGGACCAGACACCGCCGCACCAGAACGCTTTGCTGTTTCAACAATTTTTTCTGCAGATGTATCAAGAATTCTGTGATCATAAGCTTTTAAACGGATACGAATTTTTTGTTTTGCCATTACTTTCCCTCCTTTTCGCCTATTTTTAAAATAGACATTCTCAGCGAAAATTTCCCACACACTCGCCATGGCAAAGCGGCCGGGTGTGTCAGCAACCTTTCGCATCATCGCAGTCAAAGACCAACATTGTCTATTATACATAAAACATAACTCAAACGCAACATTAATTCCGCAATTTCATTATGTTTAACACACTTTTACTATTATAGCGGGCATTCATGAATTTTACAAGTCGTGATGAAGATTTCTAACTATTTAAAATCAGTGCAAATTATTCCTGTTTTATTTAACACGGATTTTATATGAGTTGAGGTATAAGAAACACGGGAGCAACCTTCAATGCTGGTTTCCATTGCAGCAATGTTTCAATAATCCAAAAGGATCTTAAACACAGCCAGTAAGAAAGTATTATATAGAAGAAAGTCGTTCGAAATTTACATGAGGAACATCAATTACAAAGAAGATTATATAGAAGAAACGTGGTTTAAGTACAGAGCATGTGGCTGGAATTAGTGGGAGATAATAGGTTTGAATAAAATTCTGATCTTGATGCTTAATGAAAATAATATTAACTTGATCAAGATCCAGTGAGGATTAAATATCATACAAGAATATATACGGATCTTATATTGAATATTTTTTTACTCAAAAATAATGATAAATAAAAAAAGCAGCCGGATCGTCATCCAGCTGCTTCGTCTTTATTAAAATTACTCTTGGATAGTCGCAACTACGCCAGCGCCTACAGTACGGCCGCCTTCACGAATAGAGAACTTAGTTCCTTCTTCAATAGCTACAGGAGCGATTAGTTCAACAGTCATTTCGATGTTGTCGCCAGGCATAACCATTTCTACGCCTTCAGGAAGGTTACAGATACCTGTAATATCAGAAGTACGGAAATAGAATTGTGGACGGTAGTTTGTGAAGAATGGAGTATGACGTCCACCTTCTTCTTTAGAAAGAACATAAACTTCCGCTTTGAACTTTGTGTGTGGAGTGATTGATTTTGGCTTAGCCAATACCTGTCCACGCTCGATTTCTTCACGTGCTACACCACGAAGAAGTGCACCGATGTTGTCGCCAGCTTCAGCATAGTCAAGAAGCTTACGGAACATTTCTACACCTGTTACAGTTGTAGATTTTGGCTCTTCAGTGAAACCAACGATTTCGATTACGTCACCAACGCGTACTTGTCCACGCTCAACACGGCCAGTAGCAACTGTTCCACGTCCTGTGATTGAGAATACATCCTCAACAGGCATCATGAATGGCTTGTCAGTGTCACGTGTTGGAGTTGGGATGTACTCATCAACAGCGTTCATTAGTTCAACGATCTTCTCTTCCCAAGCAGCTTCACCTTCAAGAGCTTTAAGAGCAGAACCTTTGATTACTGGGATGTCATCGCCAGGGAATTCATATTCAGAAAGAAGGTCACGAACTTCCATTTCTACTAATTCAAGTAGTTCTTCGTCATCAACCATATCACACTTGTTCATGAATACAACAAGGAAAGGTACGCCTACCTGACGAGAAAGAAGGATGTGCTCACGAGTTTGTGGCATTGGGCCGTCAGTTGCAGATACAACTAGGATTCCGCCGTCCATTTGTGCAGCACCAGTGATCATGTTCTTAACATAGTCAGCGTGTCCTGGGCAGTCAACGTGTGCATAGTGACGAGTAGCAGTTTCGTACTCAACGTGTGCAGTAGAGATTGTGATACCACGTTCGCGCTCTTCTGGAGCAGCGTCGATTTGGTCATAACCTTTTGCTTCAGCACCGCCAGCTTTTGCAAGAACAGAAGTGATAGCAGCTGTTAGAGTTGTTTTACCGTGGTCAACGTGACCAATTGTACCAATGTTAACGTGTGGCTTCGAACGATCGAATTTAGCTTTTCCCATTAGAAAAATCCTCCTTTAATATATGAAAATTAAGTATATTTTAAAGTGCTGCGGAACAGGTACACCTATTCCACAGCGGTATGCTTACATTAGTAGTTATACTTGATTAAAAGGCGAAAATCAATTATTCACCTTTATTTTTTTTGATGATTTCTTCTGAAATTGATTTTGGTACTTCTTCATAGTGGTCGAAGTGCATTGAGAATACACCGCGGCCTTGCGTGCTAGAACGCAACGCAGTAGCGTAACCAAACATTTCAGATAGAGGGATCATCGCACGAACTACCTGTGCGTTACCACGAGCATCCATACCTTCTACACGTCCACGACGAGCAGTTACTTGGCCCATGATATCTCCAAGGTATTCTTCAGGAATAACAACTTCAACCCTCATGACAGGCTCAAGGATTACTGGCTTACATTTAGAAGCAGCATTCTTTAGTGCCATTGAAGCAGCGATTTTAAACGCCATTTCAGAGGAGTCAACATCGTGGTAAGAACCGTCAAACAGTCTTGCTTTGATGTCAACTAGTGGGTATCCTGCAAGAACTCCGCGATCAAGTGAATCTTCAAGACCAGCTTGTACAGCAGGGATGTATTCACGAGGAACTACCCCACCAACGATGCCGTTCACGAATTCAAAACCTTTTCCTTCTTCGTTTGGAGAGAATTCAATCCAAACGTGTCCGAACTGACCACGTCCACCAGACTGACGTGCGAATTTACCTTCAACAGAAGCTGATTCGCGGAAAGTTTCACGGTATGCAACCTGAGGTGCACCAACGTTTGCTTCCACTTTAAATTCACGACGCATACGGTCAACGATGATGTCAAGGTGAAGTTCTCCCATTCCAGCGATGATAACTTGGCCAGTTTCCTGGTCAGTGTGAGCGCGGAATGTTGGATCTTCTTCTTGAAGCTTTTGTAGTGCAGTAGTCATCTTGTCCTGGTCAGCTTTTGACTTAGGCTCTACAGATAACTGGATTACTGGCTCAGGGAACTGCATTGATTCAAGAATAACAAGGTTCTTTTCATCACATAGAGTGTCACCTGTAGTAGTATCCTTTAGACCAACAGCTGCAGCGATATCACCCGCGAAAACCTTAGAGATTTCCTGACGGCTGTTTGCGTGCATCTGAAGGATACGTCCGATACGCTCACGCTTTCCTTTAGTTGAGTTCTGTACATAAGAACCAGACTCTAAAGTACCAGAGTAAACGCGGAAGAACGTTAACTTACCAACATAAGGGTCAGTCATAACTTTGAACGCAAGAGCAGAGAATGGCTCTTCGTCACTTGAATGACGCTCAACCTCTTCCTCTGAATCCGGAAGAGTACCTTTGATTGCAGGTACATCTAATGGAGATGGAAGGTAGTCGATAACTGCGTCAAGCATTAGCTGAACACCTTTGTTTTTAAATGCTGAACCACAGATAACTGGGTAGAATTCAACATTTGTAGTACCTTTACGGATAGCAGCTTTGATCTCAGCGATTGTAAGCTCTTCTCCACCAAGGTATTTTTCCATTAATTCTTCATCAAGCTCAGCTACCGCTTCAACTAGCTTTTCGCGGTATTCTTCAGCTTGCGCTTTGTACTCTTCTGGAATTTCACCTTCAGTAATTTCAGTACCAAGGTCATTACCGTAGAAGATAGCTTTCATTTCGACTAAGTCGATGATCGCTTCGAACTCATCTTCAGCGCCGATTGGCAGCTGAATTGGGTGTGCGTTAGCTTGAAGACGGTCATGGATTGTTTTAACAGAATATAAGAAGTCCGCACCTAGCTTATCCATTTTGTTAACGAATACTACGCGTGGTACTCCGTAAGTTGTAGCTTGACGCCAAACTGTTTCTGTTTGCGGCTCAACACCTGACTGTGCATCAAGTACTGCTACTGCTCCATCAAGTACACGAAGTGAACGTTCAACTTCAACTGTGAAGTCTACGTGTCCTGGCGTGTCAATGATGTTAACTCGGTGTTCTTTCCAAGAAGCTGTTGTTGCAGCAGAAGTGATCGTGATTCCACGCTCTTGTTCCTGCTCCATCCAGTCCATTTGAGAAGCACCTTCGTGAGTTTCACCGATTTTATGAATACGGCCTGTATAATATAGAACACGCTCAGTAGTTGTTGTTTTACCAGCATCAATGTGAGCCATGATTCCAATATTACGAGTTTTTTCTAAGGAGAACTCTCTTGCCATTTGGTCTTTCTCCTTCCTAGTATAAGTGTTTTTAGAACGAAGGTAATTCTACCAACGATAGTGAGCGAATGCTTTGTTTGCTTCCGCCATTTTATGCGTATCTTCGCGCTTCTTAACAGAAGCACCAGCGTTGTTGGATGCGTCAAGAATTTCGTTAGCAAGACGCTCTTCCATTGTTTTTTCTCCACGAAGACGTGAGTAGTTTACCAACCAGCGAAGACCAAGAGTTGTACGGCGGTCTGAACGCACCTCGATTGGTACTTGATAGTTAGCTCCACCTACACGGCGTGCTTTTACTTCTAGAACAGGCATGATGTTCTTAAGAGCTGCTTCGAATACTTCCATAGGCTCTTTGCCTGAACGCTCACGAATGATATCAAAAGCTGAATAAAGGATCTTTTGTGATTTACCTCTCTTACCGTCGATCATCATTTTATTGATTAAACGAGTGATAAGCTTTGAGTTGTAAATCGGATCCGGCAATACGTCTCTCTTTGCAACAGGACCTTTACGTGGCATGTTTATTTCCTCCTTTCAAAAAGGCTAATTAGTTTGTTTTATTATTTCTTTGCTGCTTTCGGTCTCTTAGTACCGTACTTTGAACGGCCCTGCATACGGTTGTTTACACCAGCAGTATCAAGAGCACCACGAACGATGTGATAACGCACACCCGGTAAGTCCTTTACACGTCCTCCGCGGATAAGAACAACACTGTGCTCTTGAAGGTTGTGCCCGATACCAGGGATATAAGCTGTTACCTCAATTCCGTTAGTCAAACGTACACGAGCGTATTTACGCAACGCTGAGTTTGGTTTCTTCGGAGTCATTGTACCAACACGAGTACATACACCACGCTTTTGTGGAGATGAAACGTTTGTTTGTGCTTTTTTGAAGCTGTTATAACCTTTGTTAAGCGCAGGAGATTTTGACTTCTCCTCTTTTGAGCTACGTGGCTTGCGCACTAATTGGTTAATTGTAGGCATGATTTTTTCCTCCCTTCACTTTTTTTGTAAGCCCACACATCCAGGTGGTTCATTTTAAAACAAAAAACAAAGTTCTTGCAGGTTTTCCTACAAAAACAGTTTTTACTTGTTTATCGCTACAGCCGCAGCACTAACTGCAATACCGCATGCCTTACCTAATTTTTTCATAGAGTCGACATAGGTGATGGCGGTTTTCATTTCCCTGGCTGTACGCAATAGTTCTGCCGTCACTTTCGCGTCTGCATCCTTTGCAATTACCAGTTCCATTACTTCGCCTGCCTTTAGGGCTTTAACTGTTTGCTTTGATCCTACTATTATCTTATTAGCCTGCGCTACTTTATCATAAGACATAATATCCTCCAAAGTGACAGGTAAATAGGAGCACCTTTGAAATAATAACATTCGTATTGAATGATGTCAACATCATTCCTAAAGTTTTTTTAACATAACAATCATTCTTTATTCATTTTACTTTAAAAACGCGGTACTTCCTATCTTAATAGAAAGCACCGCGTATGAATAAATTTACTCTACAGTAATTGCATCTTCGGCATTCTCTTCTTCCATTACGATCGGTTCAGCTCTTCTGTAGCGCTGCATACCTGTTCCCGCTGGAACCAATTTACCGATGATAACATTTTCCTTCAAGCCAAGAAGCTCATCGCGCTTGCCTTTGATCGCAGCATCTGTAAGCACTCTTGTTGTCTCCTGGAAGGAAGCTGCAGACAAGAATGAATCAGTCTCAAGTGATGCTTTAGTGATACCAAGCAGCACCGGACGTCCTGTTGCCGGCAATTTGCCTTCAAGAAGGGCTTTGCGGTTTGCATCAGTGAACTGATGGATTTCAAGCAATGTGCCTGGCAATACATCCGTTTCACCTGCATCGATTACCCTTACCTTGCGCATCATTTGGCGAACCATTACTTCTACGTGCTTATCGCCGATTTCAACACCCTGCATACGGTATACCTTTTGTACTTCCTTCAATAGGTATTCCTGCACGGATTGAACATCTTTGACTCTCAAGAGTTCCTTAGGGTCGATTGAACCTTCAGTAAGCTCTTGTCCGCGTGCTACATGGTCATTTACAGCAACCTTCAAACGTGCAGTATATGGAGCCGTGTATGTGCGGCTTTCAATTTCACCCTGGACAACAATCTCCTGCTGGCGGTCTTTGCCCTCGTTGATGCCAACTACGACACCTTCAAGTTCAGTGATAATCGCTTGCCCTTTAGGGTTACGTGCTTCAAACAATTCCTGGATACGCGGAAGACCTTGTGTGATATCGTCTCCTGCAACACCGCCGGTATGGAATGTACGCATCGTAAGCTGTGTACCAGGTTCTCCAATAGACTGGGCAGCGATGATGCCGACTGCTTCGCCCACTTCGACTTCCTGGCCAGTAGCTAGGTTGCGTCCATAACATTTCTTACATACGCCGTGGCGAGTATTACATGTGAATGCAGAACGAATCCACACTTCTTCGATTCCTGCTTCAACAACTTCAACTGCCAGGTCTTCAGTAATCAAGCCGTTTTCAGGGACAATCACAGCCTTCGTTTCAGGATGCTTGATTGCCTTTCTTGCATAACGGCCAATTAAACGCTCGTCTAGAGGTTCAATTACTTCAGTGCCATCTTTAAGAGACTTAATGAACAGGCCTCTATCTGTTCCGCAATCGTCTTCGCGGACGATCACATCCTGGGCAACATCTACAAGTCGGCGAGTAAGGTAACCTGAGTCAGCCGTCTTAAGCGCTGTATCCGCCAGACCTTTACGAGCACCGTGAGTGGAAATAAAGTATTCCAAT
This sequence comes from Bacillus sp. JJ1122, assembly GCF_036964885.1. Classification (NCBI taxonomy): domain Bacteria; kingdom Bacillati; phylum Bacillota; class Bacilli; order Caryophanales; family Bacillaceae; genus Bacillus; species Bacillus sp. JJ1122. The sequence goes on from NZ_JBALQL010000017.1 coordinate 35,859, forward strand.
ACTGTTAGACCTTCACGGAAACTTGATTTGATTGGCAATTCAATAATTCGTCCAGCCGGGTTGGCCATCAGACCACGCATACCAGCAAGCTGAGTGAAGTTGGACGCGTTACCACGGGCTCCAGAGTCACTCATCATGAAGATTGGGTTTGAGTTATCAAGTGATTTCATCAGTTTGGCCTGGATGACATCCTTAGCCGCACTCCAAATTGAAATTACTCGGTCATAACGTTCATCCTCGGTAATTAAACCGCGTCTGAACTGTTTTAGAACATTATCAACTTTTGTTTGCCCATCAGCGATAATCTCTTGCTTTTCTTTAAGAACCACGATATCAGCCACACCAACCGTAATACCCGCTTTAGTGGAGTATTGGAAGCCAAGGCCTTTCATACGGTCAAGCATTTTTGATGTTTCTGTGATTTTGAAGCGTTTGAAGACTTCAGCAATGATGTTTCCAAGAATCTTCTTCTTGAAAGGATCTACCAATGGCATACCTTTGATAACTTCCTTAATATCTGCGCCTTTTTCAACAAAATATTTCTCAGGAGTTTTCTCCTCAAGGTTTTGCTTTGAAGGCTCATTGATATAAGGGAACGATGCCGGAAGGATTTCGTTGAAAATCAGCTTACCAACAGTCGTGATCAAGAGCTGGCCATTTTGCTCTTCAGTGAATGTCTGGTTGCCAAGAGATGCAGCGGCAACGGCAACACGTGTATGAAGATGAACATAGCCATTTTGGTATGCAATCAATGCTTCATTCGTATCCTTGAAGACCATACCTTCCCCAACGGCGCCTTCTCTTTCCAATGTCAGGTAGTAGTTACCTAAAACCATGTCCTGGGATGGAGTAACAACTGGCTTTCCGTCTTTCGGGTTAAGGATGTTCTGGGCAGCAAGCATCAGTAATCGTGCTTCTGCTTGAGCTTCAGCGGATAGCGGAACGTGAACAGCCATCTGGTCACCGTCAAAGTCAGCGTTATAAGCTGTACATACGAGCGGGTGAAGGCGGATTGCGCGTCCTTCTACTAACGTCGGCTCAAACGCCTGGATTCCCAATCGGTGAAGAGTTGGGGCACGGTTAAGGAGTACTGGGTGCTCTCTGATTACATCTTCAAGAACATCCCAAACCTCAGGGCTTACGCGCTCAATTTTACGTTTAGCAGACTTAATGTTATGTGCTAGACCTTTTTGTACTAATTCTTTCATAACGAAAGGCTTGAACAATTCAAGAGCCATTTCCTTAGGAAGTCCACATTGGTACATTTGCAGGTTTGGACCTACAACGATAACGGAACGGCCAGAGTAGTCAACACGCTTACCAAGAAGGTTTTGACGGAAACGACCTTGCTTACCCTTGAGCATATGCGAAAGTGATTTCAAAGGACGGTTACCTGGTCCTGTTACCGGACGGCCGCGGCGGCCATTATCAATCAGCGCGTCAACAGCTTCCTGAAGCATGCGCTTTTCATTCTGTACGATGATGCTAGGAGCACCAAGGTCAAGAAGACGCTTTAAACGGTTGTTACGGTTGATTACACGACGGTATAGGTCATTCAGGTCGGATGTCGCGAAACGCCCTCCATCTAACTGCACCATCGGACGAAGCTCTGGCGGGATAACAGGAAGGACATCAAGGATCATCCAAGATGGTTCGTTTCCTGATCCGCGGAATGCTTCTACTACTTCAAGGCGCTTGATCGCACGAGTACGACGCTGCCCTTGAGCAGTTCTTAATTCTTCTTTTAACATATCAGCCTCTTTATCAAGGTCGATATCTGAAAGAAGCTTTTTGATTGCTTCAGCACCCATGGATGCCTGGAATTTGTTACCGTATTTTTCACGGTAGGCACGGAATTCTTTCTCTGATAACAGCTGCTTCTTCTCAAGAGCAGTGTCACCCGTTTCCGTTACTACGTATGATGCAAAGTAAATAACTTCTTCAAGTGCACGAGGAGACATGTCAAGAACAAGTCCCATGCGGCTAGGAATACCTTTAAAATACCAAATGTGAGAAACAGGAGCAGCAAGCTCGATGTGACCCATTCTTTCACGACGGACTTTAGCACGTGTTACTTCAACACCGCATCGGTCACAGACTACACCTTTATAGCGAACTCTCTTGTACTTCCCACAATGACATTCCCAGTCTTTTGTTGGTCCGAAGATACGCTCACAGAATAAGCCATCTTTTTCGGGCTTTAAAGTACGGTAGTTGATTGTTTCTGGCTTCTTAACCTCACCGAAAGACCATGAACGGATCTTGTCTGGCGAAGCGAGGCCAATTTTCATGTACTCAAAATTATTAACATCTAGCAAGGGGCCTACCTCCCTTTTAATCTAGGGTTTTACCCTTATGGCCATCCAAAAAGGAACACACGTGGACAATACTGTTATTCAACTGTTTGTACACGTGTGCCAATTAGATGGACCTATTCTTTCATTCCTACTTTTTCAGAATCCATTTCTTCTGGTTCTGGAGCAATTGTCAATGTTTCAGCGTGCTGCAGTTCTTCGTCTTCATCGAAGTCGCGCATTTCGATTTCTTTTTCATCGCCTGACAGGATCTTAACGTCCATACCAAGACTCTGAAGTTCTTTCATCAATACCTTGAATGACTCAGGAACACCTGGTTCAGGTACGTTTTCACCTTTTACAATTGCCTCGTATGTTTTAACACGTCCGACAACATCATCGGATTTGACGGTTAGAATTTCCTGCAATGTGTAAGCAGCGCCGTATGCTTCAAGCGCCCATACCTCCATCTCCCCGAAACGCTGTCCGCCGAACTGGGCTTTACCGCCAAGTGGCTGCTGCGTAACAAGTGAGTATGGTCCAGTAGAACGAGCATGAAGCTTATCGTCTACCATGTGAGCAAGCTTGATCATATACATGACACCGACAGATACACGGTTATCGAAAGGTTCTCCTGTACGTCCATCGTATAGGATAGTTTTCGCATCACGAGCCATGCCAGCTTCCTGAATCGTCGCCCATACGTCTTCCTCACGGGCACCGTCAAATACAGGAGAAGCAACATGGATTCCCAGGTAGCGAGCAGCCATACCAAGGTGGAGTTCAAGCACCTGACCGATATTCATACGTGAAGGTACCCCTAGTGGGTTAAGCATGATATCGACTGGTGTACCATCCGGAAGATAAGGCATATCTTCTTCTGGAAGGATTTTTGAGATAACCCCTTTATTACCGTGACGTCCAGCCATCTTATCACCTTCAGAAATCTTACGTTTCTGAACGATGTAAGCACGCACTAGCTGGTTTACGCCCGGAGGAAGTTCATCGCCATCTTCGCGGTTAAACACTTTGACGTCAAGGACAATCCCGCCGCCGCCGTGTGGAACGCGCAATGAAGTATCACGGACTTCCCTTGCTTTTTCACCGAAGATTGCGTGAAGAAGTCTTTCTTCAGCTGTCAATTCAGTAACCCCTTTAGGTGTTACCTTACCAACAAGAAGGTCACCGTCTTTTACTTCGGCACCAACACGGATGATTCCGCGCTCGTCAAGATTTCTTAAAGCATCTTCCCCGACGTTAGGAATATCACGTGTGATTTCTTCAGGTCCAAGCTTTGTATCACGGGACTCTGATTCATATTCTTCTATATGGATCGATGTATAGACATCGTCTTTAACAAGGCGCTCACTCATGATGATGGCATCCTCATAGTTATAGCCATTCCATGTCATGAATCCGACAAGAACGTTACGTCCAAGTGCCAGTTCACCTTTTTCCATTGATGGTCCGTCAGCAAGGATTTCTCCTTTCACTACACGGTCACCAAGGCTTACGATTGGGCGCTGGTTATAACAAGTACCCTGGTTAGAACGGATGAACTTAAGCATACGGTATTTATCAAGGTCACCCTTAACTTCCTGACCGTCTACTTCAGTCACACGGCGAACCCATACTTGACGCGCTTCAACGTGTTCTACAATTCCTTCATGCTTACAGATTACTGCAGCACCGGAATCCTTTGCATTCACGTGCTCCATTCCCGTACCTACGATTGGTGCTTCCGGCTGCATTAACGGAACAGCCTGACGTTGCATGTTCGCACCCATTAGCGCACGGTTGGAGTCATCGTTTTCCAAGAACGGAATACATGCAGTCGCTGCGGATACAACCTGCTTCGGTGATACGTCCATGTAATCGACGCGGTCACGTTTGACGACAGTGTTTTCACCACGGAAACGGGCAATAACTTCTTCATCAATGAAAGAGCCGTCTTCAGCTAGGCGCGCATTCGCCTGTGCAACAACGTAGTTGTCTTCTTCATCAGCTGTTAAGTAATCAAAGTGAGTTGTCACTTTTCCTGTTTCAGGATCAACACGGCGGTATGGAGTCTCAATGAAACCAAAGCGGTTAACCTTCGCAAAGCTGGAAAGTGAGTTGATCAAACCGATGTTCGGACCTTCCGGCGTTTCAATCGGGCACATACGGCCATAGTGGGAGTAGTGAACGTCACGCACTTCGAATCCAGCACGTTCACGTGTAAGACCACCAGGTCCCAATGCAGAAAGACGCCTTTTATGTGTTAATTCAGCCAGCGGGTTTGTCTGGTCCATGAACTGTGAAAGCTGAGAGCTTCCAAAGAATTCTTTAATGGACGCGATAACCGGACGGATATTGATCAATTGCTGCGGTGTAATTGTGTTAGTGTCCTGGATGGACATTCTTTCTCGGACTACACGCTCCATACGGGATAGACCAATCCTGAATTGATTCTGAAGCAATTCACCTACAGAACGAAGACGTCTGTTACCTAGGTGGTCGATATCATCCGTATCACCAACTCCATGCAGCAAGTTGAAGAAATAGCTGATGGAAGAAATGATGTCAGCAGGCGTGATGTTTTTGATCGGCTCAGGAACATATGCGTTTCCCAGTACACTGATCTCTTTCTCACCTTCATCATTTGGTGAATAAATCTTAATAGATTGCAGAGTTACATCCTCTTCAACCACGCCGCCATATGGGCTGAAATTCTTGAAGCCAACATTCTTCTCTAATGCAGGAATGATCTTATCCAAAGTACGGCGGTCCAATGTCACGCCTTTTTCAGCAATGATCTCACCTGTTTCAGGATCTGCTAATGTTTCAGCAAGCTTTTGCCCGAATAGACGGTTTTTAATATGAAGCTTTTTATTAATTTTATAACGCCCTACATTTGCAAGGTCATAGCGCTTTGGATCAAAAAATCTTGATACCAGAAGGCTCTTTGCATTGTCAACTGTAGGCGGTTCGCCAGGACGTAGACGCTCATAGATTTCCAGAAGCGCTTTTTCCGTGCTTTCCGTATTGTCTTTTTCAAGTGTGTTTCGGATATATTCGTTATCACCGATCAAATCAATGATTTCTTGATCAGAACCGAACCCTAATGCACGCAAAAGAACCGTAACAGGGAGTTTCCTCGTACGATCTATCCTTACATATACAACATCCTTGGCGTCTGTTTCATATTCAAGCCAAGCGCCGCGGTTTGGAATAACGGTTGCGGAGAATCCCTTTTTTCCGTTCTTATCCAGCTTCCCACTGTAGTATACGCTCGGTGAACGCACTAGCTGGGAAACGATAACCCTTTCAGCACCATTGATCACAAACGTTCCAGTTTCTGTCATAAGCGGGAAATCGCCCATAAAGACATCCTGGTCCTTTACTTCACCCGTTTCCTTATTAACAAGGCGGACCTTTACTCTTAATGGAGCGGAGTAAGTGACGTCTCTTTCTTTAGATTCTTCCACTGGATATTTCGGTTCGCCAAGACTGTAATCGATAAACTCTAGCGATAAGTTACCAGTAAAGTCTTCAATCGGTGAAATGTCTTGGAACATTTCCCGGAGGCCCTCATCAAGAAACCACTGATAGGAAGAGGTTTGAATTTCTATTAAATTCGGCAATTCCAAAACTTCACTGATGCGAGCATAACTTCTACGTTGGCGGTGTCGTCCATACTGAACTAGTTGACCTGTCAACTGATTCACCCCTCAAATCAAGCGTTATTATTCATCTATCCCTGTCTTGTCCATGAAGTTACCTCCATTTCAAAAGACAAAAAGAAAAAGGGTTTTCACCTAAAAACCACATTTCCTGCAACGAACAATTATTTTGTTAGTTTTCCCTTAATGCCCAAAATTATACAACTTTTCGATGAAATTAGCAGACGAAAGGAAACTAATATATTGGCATTTTATAATATTAACATAGCGGTTTTCTCGCGTCAACATTTTACAGATTTGAGAATAAAGTAACCTTTACTTTTTGCCACTACTTCAGCTTCACCAAATAATTCTTTCATTTTTTCCATCGCGGAAGGTGCACCCTGTTTCTTTTGGATAACCACCCAAAGCTCACCGCCATCAGTTAAATGAAGGAAGCTTTGTTCAAAAATATCATGTACTACCTTTTTCCCGGCACGGATCGGAGGGTTTGTAAGGATTGCGTTAAAACCTTTCTCTTCCACTCCTAAAAGGCGGTCACTTTCATAGATTTTCACATTATCTACTTTATTTTCCGCTGCATTTTCCTTAGCAAGCGTAATCGCCCTTTCATTTACATCCACCATGTGAACCATTGCATCTGGATACGCCTTCGCAACCGAAAGGCCGATTGGTCCATACCCGCAGCCAACATCCAGAATGAAACCAGCATCTGCATTCAGCTCAAAAGTATCTATTAATAACCGGGAACCAAAGTCGACTTCTTTTTTAGAAAAAACGCCGCTGTCCGTCTTAAAACGGAAGGTGCTTCCTTTTAAATCACTTTGCCATTTTACAGGATTGCTTTCTGTACTGGGTTTGCGGGAGTAATAATGTTCAGTCAAAATCTTTCACCTCCACGGGGATCAATTGAAGAATGCGATCGCGGATTGCATTGCTACTGCGGTATTATAAAATATTTAAAATCAAAAAGCAAAAAAGCAGAAATAAAAAATTAAACAGGTTCTTCAATTTAACTTAAGGTTATGTCCAACAGGCTGTTGATTTCCGCTCCAAACACAGTGCTTAATCTACAACAAACCTAAAGACTAAACGCGAAAAAAAAAGCTCGCTTTAGCAGCGAGCTTTTTATTGTAAGGTTGATTACTTAACTTCGACGTTAGCTCCAACTTCTTCAAGCTTAGCTTTGATTTCTTCAGCTTCTTCTTTAGAAACGCCTTCTTTAAGAGCTTTAGGAGCGTTGTCAACAACTTCCTTCGCTTCTTTAAGACCAAGACCAGTGATTTCACGAACAACTTTGATAACCTTGATCTTCTGGTCGCCAGCAGATGCAAGAATTACGTCAAACTCAGTTTTTTCTTCAACAGCAGCAGCGCCAGCTCCGCCCATCATTGCTACTGGAGCAGCAGCAGTTACGCCGAATTCTTCTTCGATTGCTTTTACTAGGTCGTTAAGCTCTAAAACAGTCATGCTTTTAACTGCTTCAATGATTTGTTCTTTAGTCATGATTTGTTTCCTCCTTGATATTGGTTAGTTTTTTTTATTGTTAAACCGTAAATATTAACTTACGCGCCTTGTTCTTCTTTCTGATCCGCAACTGCTTTTGCAGCAAGAGCAAGATTGCGAATTGGTGCTTGAAGTACGCTGAGTAGCATAGAAAGTAGACCTTCGCGAGACGGTAGGTCTGCAAGTGCCTTGATTTCTTCTACTGTAACGATGTTGCCTTCAACCACGCCCGCCTTGATTTCAAGAGCGTCATGCTTCTTAGCGAATTCGCTAAGAATCTTAGCTGGTGCTATTACATCTTCAGTACTGAACGCAATTGCGTTAGGACCTGTTAAAGATGTGTTTAGGTCAGCAAGTTCAGCAGCTTCAGCAGCACGGCGTGTCATAGAGTTTTTATAAACTTTGAATTCAACGCCAGCTTCACGAAGTTGCTTACGAAGTTCAGTAACTTCAGAAACTGTAAGTCCGCGGTAATCAACAACTACTGTTGATTTGCTTTCTTTAAGTTTGCCAGCAATCTCGTCAACGATTTGCTTTTTCACTTCAATTACTTTGCTCATCATTACACCTCCTGTAGATTTGTCATTCATACCGTTCAAATAAAAACCTCCGCATCAAGACAGACACGGAGGAAGTATACAATAGCAAAGGATGTTGCTCTATCGTATGACCTCGGCAGGTTATTAAGCTAAGAGCCCCTGCTGTCTGCGGTACAAATGTTATTTTATTATCACAACAAGAAACATTATAAGTGAATGCCTCTTAGATTGTCAAATACTATTATTTAACAGTTGAAGGATCTACTTTTACGCCAGGTCCCATAGTAGTGGAAACTGTAACGTTCTTCATGTAAGTTCCTTTAGCTGCAGATGGCTTTACCTTCATCATAGTTTCGAAGATTGTGTTGAAGTTTTCAACAAGCTTTTGGTCTTCGAAAGAAACTTTTCCGATAGGTACGTGGATGTTACCAGACTTATCAACGCGGTATTCTACTTTACCAGCTTTGATTTCGTTAACAGCTTTCGTTACGTCGAAAGTAACTGTTCCTGTCTTAGGGTTTGGCATTAAGCCTTTAGGTCCCAATACGCGACCAAGCTTACCAACTTCACCCATCATGTCTGGTGTAGCAACGATTACGTCAAAGTCGAACCAGCCTTGCTGGATCTTGTTGATGTATTCTGCATCGCCAACATAATCTGCGCCAGCAGCTTCTGCTTCTTTCATTTTTTCGCCTTTAGCGAATACTAGTACGCGCTGAGTTTTACCAGTTCCGTTTGGAAGCACAACTGCTCCACGGATTTGCTGGTCAGCTTTCTTAGGGTCTACGCCCAAACGGAAAGCAGCTTCAACAGTCGCATCGAATTTCACAGTGCTTGTCTTTTTAGCAAGCTCAACTGCTTCTTGGATTGTATATGCTTGAGAGCGATCTACAAGCTTAGCAGCTTCTAGATACTTTTTGCCTTTTTTAGCCATTTTTATTTCCTCCTAAATTGTGGTTTTAACGGAATAACCTCCCACGATGAAAGGCAAGCAGCCTAACAACGAAAAAGCAAAGGCGCTTCAGGAGCGCCATATCGGACAGATAAAAGGTTGCGAGTGACATCATCAGCTTCGCAACCCCATCAATCTACTGTAGCAGAATTAGTCTTCGATCGTGATACCCATGCTGCGAGCAGTACCTTCAACCATGCGCATTGCTGCTTCAACGCTAGCTGCGTTAAGGTCAGGCATTTTCTGTTCAGCAATTTCACGTACTTTATCACGCTTAACTGTTGCTACTTTATTACGGTTTGGTTCACCAGAACCAGACTGGATTCCAGCTGCTACTTTCAAAAGAACTGCAGCAGGAGGAGTTTTCGTAATAAATGTAAATGAACGGTCTTCAAAAACCGTAATTTCAACAGGAATGATTAATCCAGCTTGATCAGCTGTACGAGCGTTGAACTCCTTACAGAATCCCATGATATTAACACCGGCTTGACCTAGTGCAGGTCCAACTGGTGGTGCCGGATTGGCTTTACCAGCAGGGATTTGCAATTTAACCATCTTAATTACTTTTTTAGCCACGAGACACACCTCCTTAAAGTCCGTGATGTGGTAATAGGGGATTACCCCTCCCACTCATAACAAAAGTCTTTATATGAAAATAAAGAACTTGACATATATCTGTCAATCGTCCAAGACATACTGACCTATGAAATAGTAACACTTTTTGAATTTGATTTCAAGCTATTTCAAATTATAATTTTTGAATCTGTGAAAATTCAAGCTCTACTGGTGTGTCACGACCAAACATATTGACGAGAACTTTAAGCTTTGCTTTGTCCTTGTCGATCTCTTCGATTGTGCCAGTAAAGTTAGTGAACGGTCCTTCGCTGACCTGGACAGTTTCACCAAGCTCAAAGTTGATGTCAATCTTCTTTTCTTCAACACCCATGCGCTTAAGGATAAATGCTACTTCCTCATCCAATAGCGGAGTAGGTTTTGAACCTGCACCTGCAGAGCCGACAAAACCTGTTACGCCCGGCGTGTTACGCACAACATACCATGAATCGTCAGTCATGACCAATTCGACCAGAACATACCCTGGGAACGTTTTGCGTTTAACTACTTTCTTTTTGCCATTTTTGAAATCCGTCTCTTCTTCTTCAGGTACGATCACGCGGAAGATCTTATCTTGCATGCCCATTGTTTCAACACGCTTTTCAAGATTCATCTTTACCTTATTCTCGTAACCTGAGTAAGTATGAACTACATACCAGTTTTTTTCCATTATCGAGGACTAATTCGTCCGTCCCTCCCCACTTCAAAATGCATAGACGCATCGTTAAACGAAACACTGCAGCCAGAACAGAAAAGCGCAGCGGCCGCGAGCCGAGGCTAGACAATCTGAATGCGATTTTTTCAACCAAATAAAAAACCCGTTATCCGGGCTTTTAACTTGTCCTGCGTTTTATATTCTCCATTATACCATGAGTGCTTAGTGGTTATTCAAGAATTAAGCGAATCAATTCAGAAATACCAAGGTCTAACACTGCAAAGAAAAGAGCAGCAAAAGCAACAGTAGACAAAACCGTAATTGTATAACGAGTCAGCTCTTTGCGCTTTGGCCAGCTGACCTTTCTCATTTCACGTCCAACTTCACTGAAAAAATTAGTGATGCGCTGCATTTTGTAACCTCCAACTTATCGGAATTCCATATGATGATGATCTATCTGAAAACCTTATTTAGTTTCCTTATGAACTGTGTGGGCACCGCAATTGCTGCAGTACTTTTTCAGCTCCAAACGTTCTGTTTGCGTTTGTTTATTGCTCGTAGTAGAATAATTTCGCGAGCCGCATTCTACACAAGCAAGAGTCACTTTTTTATTCATATCGACACCTGCTGACTAGCTCTTACCGTACATTTAATGCTATACAGACTGATAGCATTATGGAACTATACTTACGGAACAGCCATCTATTATATCTTTAAAAATGTAACACGGCTGCTAGATTGTGTCAATAAGTGGTTGGGAGATTAAAAGTCAGTTTTGCGGCTATTTTTTGGCAATTCAGCCTACACTGACAGCTCTCTCAGCTCAAGATACCTCTCAAGCTTCCGCTTTACTCTCTGGAGAGCGTTATCAATTGATTTGACATGCCTGTTAAGTTCTTCAGAAATTTCCTGATAGGATTGTCCGTCCAGATATAGGGCCAGAACCTTTCTCTCCAGGTCACTCAGCAGCTCCGACATTTTCACTTCTATTTGGTCAAATTCTTCCTGGTTAATAAATAATTCCTCGGGGTCCATCACTTTCGCGCCAGATAAAACATCCATCAGTGTCCTGTCCGATTCCTCATCGTAAATCGGCTTGTCCAATGAAACATACGAATTCAAAGGAATATGTTTTTGCCTCGTGGCGGTCTTGATTGCCGTAATGATCTGACGAGTGATGCATAGCTCGGCAAAAGCCTTGAAAGACGTCAGCTTGTCCTCTCGGAAGTCACGAATCGCCTTATATAAGCCGATCATTCCTTCTTGCACGATATCCTCTTTGTCGGCACCAATCAAAAAGTAGGAACGTGCCTTTGCCCGAACAAAATTCCTGTATTTGTGAATCAGATAATCAAGCGCGTCACTTTCTCCTCTGTGCACCGCTTCTACAATCTCTTCATCCTCTAACAATAAATAGGCTTCATTCAAACGATTACCGATGTCAGCACTCATCTTGATCCCCCCGCCCCGCACATACAGATAGAAATATTATACAGCAGGCTTTTTTAAGGCGTCAACAGGTCATTGCTCTCCTCTGCGCCATTTTTCAAAAATTTCTGCCACTTCTTCCGTAAGCGGTATCTTGGAACTGGGTTTTCTTTCTTGAATGATCTTCACGCTTTTTTCTATTTTTTTCTCAATCAGGTTTGTCTCAGTCAGCAGATCCCTTGCTGATTTCCTTAGAGCCCCTTGTCCAAAAATCGCCCATTGCTCCGTAAAATCCGAGGTCGCTACATGAATTTGCGTTTTTCGGTTGCTGAGTGCGATTGCTAATTTCTCTATGCGTTCATCAGCCGTTTCACTTTCTTTTGTAAAAATGACTTCAACCTTGTAGTTTTGATATTTTTTTTGTGTCCCTGAAACAAAATATGCGTCGAACACAATGATAACCCGATAGCCTGTATAGGCTTGATACTCAGCCATGATTTCCACCAGCCGGTCCCTGGCGGCAGAAAGCTCTTTCTTCTTCAAGCTGTTCAATTCCGGCCAGGCACCGATAATGTTGTAGCCGTCAACAAGCAGGATGTCCATGCCTATTCCCCTAGCGGGTGCCGTTTACGGTATACTTCATACATCAGCAGCGATGCAGCTACAGATGCGTTCAAGGACGTTACCTGCCCTACCATCGGAAGACTTAACAGGAAATCACACTTATCGCGGATGAGTCTGCCCATACCTTTTCCTTCACTGCCGATCACGAGGCCAAGAGGCAGTGTCCCATCCAAATCTCGGTAATCTTGTTTCGCCGAAGCATCTGTCCCGGCAATCCAGACACCTTTTTCTTTTAATTCATCGATTGTCCTTGCCATATTCGTCACTCTCACAACCGGTATATACTCGATCGCTCCAGTGGAGGCCTTGGCAACCGTTGCAGTCAGGCCAACCGCTCTTCTTTTTGGAATAATAATTCCATGAGCTCCTGACGCATCCGCAGTTCTCATGATCGATCCAAGGTTATGAGGATCCTCAATTTCATCTAAAAGCAAAAAGAACGGCGCCTCATTTTTCTTTTCTGCTGCTGCAAATAAATCCTCGATCTCCGCATATTCATAGGCTGCCACCTGGGCAATAACACCTTGATGAATACCATCGGCAATTTGGTCTATTTTCTTCTTTGGAACGAATTGGACCATGACATTTGCTTCCTTTGCCATCCCAATAACCTGCTGCATTTGTCCGCCCTGGGAACCTTCAGCGATGAGGATTTTATTAATATCCCGTTCAGATTTCAGCGCTTCAATGACTGGGTTTTTCCCGATAATGTAATCCTGGTTCGGGTCCTGGGTTTCAATTGGGTTTTGGTCATGCTTCTGCCTAGTGCCCTTGTCTGGTCTCTGCCCTTTATATGCATCCTGTTTTTGATATGGCTTCTTGTCCCGTTCCTGGCTTTGCTTCTGATTTTGTTCCTGAGTTTTTTTCGTGCTGCGGTTCCGGTCCTGTTTTTGGGCCTGGAACGGTTCCTGTTTCTTATTCGGTCTCGGGTTCCGGCTCTGTTTCTGTTTCTGGCTCATGTGGAATGTTCCTCCCATCTATTCTTCAGCAAGTGCAAATACCGTAGTAATCAGTTCTTCGATCCGTTCCTCATTGCCTGCAAGATACAGAGAACCGATCAATGCCTCAAATGCTGTGCTGTAACGGTAAGTTTGGACATCGGTGTTTTTTGGGACAGATCCTGATTTCGCATTGCGTCCTCTTTTTACAATCGTTATTTCTGATTCGGACAAAGCCTCCATTTCAAACAGCTTATGGAGAAATTTTGCCTGTGATTTTGCCGATACATATGCTGTCGCTTCTTTATGCAGCTGGTTTGGCCTTACCTTGCCGCTTTGCAGCAGGTGATGCCGGACATATAGTTCAAATACGGCATCACCCATATAGGCTAGAGCAAGACTGTTCAATTGTTTTTCATCCACTTTTTGTTCATAATGCAGCATCATCTAGCCTCTTTTCCATCTGATGCCTTGCGGAGTATCTTCAATGATGATGTTCATTTCCTTCAGCTGATCGCGAATCTCATCCGCAAGCTTGAAGTCTCTGTCTTTTCGGGCCTGTGTACGCTTTTCGATCAGCGCTTCAATCTCTTCATCAAGCAGTTCTTCGTCCTTTAATGACAGGCCAAGGACACCGAAGAGTGTTTCAAATTCATCCATGAATGCTTTTATTACTTCTACAGAAGTATTTTTCTCCATCAAATACAGATTCGATAACTTGGAAAGTTCAAAGAGGTTTGACACCCCGTTTGCCGTATTGAAATCATCATCCATATCCTTGATGAATTGCTCATGGAGCGATGCAATTTTATCAAGCCATTCCTGATTATTCTCGGTCAGGTTTGCACTGGCTTCCATACGGTGTTTCAAATTCTGGTAAGATGTTTTCAAGCGTTCAAAGGCAGCCTTTGTATTTTCGAGCAGCTCTTCGCTGTAGTTAATCGGATTGCGGTAATGCACGGAAAGCATGAAGAATCTTAATACTTGTGGATCATGCTTTTTGATGATGTCATGCACTGTGACAAAATTGCCAAGTGATTTTGACATTTTTTCATTGTCGATATTGATATAGCCATTGTGCATCCAATAGCGGGCAAATGTTTTGCCAGTTAAAGCCTCTGACTGGGCAATCTCATTTTCGTGGTGAGGGAACGCTAAATCCTGTCCGCCAGCATGGATATCGATTGTATCCCCTAGATATTCCCGAGCCATAGCCGAGCATTCGATGTGCCAGCCTGGACGGCCTTTGCCCCACGGGCTCTCCCAGGAGATTTCTCCTTCCTTCGCTGTTTTCCAAAGCACGAAATCGAGGGCATCCTGCTTCTTTTCACCAACCTGGATTCTTGCTCCTACCTTCAATTCATCAATCGATTGGTGTGAAAGCTTCCCATACTCATCGAATTTCTTCGTGCGGTAATAGACGTCACCGCCTGATTCATATGCAAAGCCTTTCTCGACCAATGCACTGATAAAATCAATGATCAGGTCCATCGTTTCGGTTACCCTTGGATGAACATCTGCTTTTTTGCAGCCAAGGGCGTGAACATCTTCAAAATAGGCATTGATGAAACGTTGTGCGATTGCCGGAACGTCTTCACCCAATTCGTTTGCAGCCTTGATCAGCTTATCATCCACATCTGTAAAATTTGATACAAAACGAACATCATAGCCACGGAATTCCAGATAGCGCCGAACTGTATCGAATACTATAGCCGGACGGGCATTTCCAATATGAATGTAGTTATAGACAGTAGGTCCGCAAACATACATTTTAACTTTTCCCTCTTCTAGAGGGATAAACTCGTCTTTATTTCTAGTTAATGTGTTATAGATTTTAATACCCATTTCCCATGCCCCTTCCTTGCTTCGCTTCTTCCAGTTCTTTTCTCAGTCTAGACAGCTCTTCCTCGATATCCTTGCATCTGTCAGATACAGGATCCGGCAAATCCCGGTGATTCAGGTCCTTTTTGATCCTGACGCCATCCTGGATGACGATTTTGCCTGGTATTCCGACAACGGTTGAATTTGGCGGGACATCCTTGAGAACGACAGATCCAGCACCCACCTTAGAATTTTCTCCAATCGTGATCGAACCTAATACCTTTGCACCTGTCGCGATCAGCGCATTGTCTTTTACTGTCGGGTGTCGTTTGCCTTTTTCCTTCCCCGTTCCACCAAGTGTGACTCCCTGGAATACTGTTACATTATCGCCAATTTCACATGTTTCCCCGATGACGACTCCCATCCCGTGATCGATAAAGAAACGCCTGCCTATCTTGGCTCCCGGGTGGATCTCAATCCCCGTGAAAAAGCGGCTAATTTGCGAAATGACTCTCGCGATAAAATAAAATTTCCGTTTGTAGAATGCATGTGCTAATCGATGAGACCAAATGGCATGCAACCCGGAATAAGTAAGAATCACTTCGAGAGCGCTTCTGGCTGAAGGATCCTGGTCAAAGACCACATCTATATCTTCTTTGATCATTTTAAACACGGTGAAATCCCCCTTTTCCAATGAATTTTTTAATCAATCGGCCTCAGCGTTTGGCCAACTGCTGACCTAGCAGCAAAATAAAAAGCGCCCCTGTCGTAAACGACAGAGACGCTTGGATGCGCGGTTCCACTCTGTTTAGGTCTGCAACATAATATGCAGCCTCAACTTTAGCCTGTTAACGGGAGGTCCCGCCCAATACTACTATGACAGCTGCTGTCTGTTCGTAAAGGGACTCAGAGGCGCATTTCAAACAATGAGAGGCCTGAACCACTTTCAGCCGGTGATGGTTCTCTCTAATAAGCGTCATTCTTCTACTTTTCCTCTTCAACACTTTAAATGTATGGAATTACTCTTACTATATTATATTTTTGTTCATCTGTTAACTAAAAGAACTTAAAAAAGTTATTGGCCCAAGCTTAATGCTAAAAAGTCAATTAGCCCAACAGCTTTGTGACTCTTTCCATCACTTTTTCTTTTCCGATCAATTCCATTGCTAGCATCAGATCTGGACCATGAGTCTGGCCTGTTGCAGCAGCCCTGACAGGCATGAACAGCTTTTGGCCTTTTTGGCCAGTCGCTTTTTGGACAGCCTTAACTGCTGCTTTGATTGCATCAGCCTTGAATTCCTCGAGCTGCTCGATTTCTGCAAGGAAAGCTCTCAAAACCTCTGGAACCTGCTCACCAGCAAGGACTTCTTTTGCTTCCTCATCATAGTTTACCTCATCGCGGAAAAATAAATCCGACATCTGGACGATTTCTGCTCCGAAGCTCATTTTATCGTGATAAAGGGAAATCAGGCCGCGAACCCATGCATTCTCTTCCTCAGTGCGGTTTTCATTGACCTTTCCAGCTTTCACTAGGTGTGGAAGTGCAAGTTCTACTACGCGGTCCAAATCAGCTTTTTTCATATACTGGTTGTTCATCCACGCAAGCTTTTGCTGATCAAACAAGGCAGGAGATTTTGAAAGTCTTGCCGGGTCAAAAATCTCAATGAATTCTTCTTTCGAGAAGATTTCCTCTTCACCTGATGGAGACCATCCAAGTAATGTGATGAAATTGAATAATGCTTCAGGAAGGTACCCAAGATCTTCGTACTGCTCAATGAACTGGATGATCGATTCGTCACGCTTGCTAAGCTTCTTGCGGCTTTCATTGACAATCAGCGTCATATGGCCGAACACAGGCGGCTCCCAGCCAAATGCTTCATAGATCACCAGCTGCTTCGGTGTGTTTGAAATATGGTCATCTCCGCGAAGAACGTGAGAGATCTTCATCAAATGGTCATCAAGGACAACAGCATAGTTATAAGTAGGCGTGCCATCCTTCTTCACGATGACAAAGTCGCCCATACCATCAGATTCAAAGCTTACCTGGCCTTTAACCATATCTTCAAATGCGATAATTTTGCCTGCAGGCACCTTGAAGCGGAGGCTAGGCTGGCGTCCTTCTTTTTCAAACTGCTCCTGCTGCTCTTTAGTCAAATGGCGGCACTTGCCAGAATAATGAGGAGTCTCATTGCGGGCAGCCTGCTCTTCACGTTCTGCCTCCAGCTCTTCTTCTGTGCAGTAACATTTATAAGCAAGACCTTTTTCAAAAAGCTCCTGATTGTATGTTTCATAAATATGGTTACGTTCTGATTGGCGGTATGGGCCGTATTCTCCGCCAACATCCACGCTCTCATCCCAGTCGATGCCAAGCCATTTAAGGTACTTAAGCTGGCTTTGCTCCCCGCCTTCGATATTGCGTTTCTTGTCTGTATCTTCAATGCGGATGATGAACTTTCCGCCTCTGTTCCGTGCGAATAAATAATTAAAAAGTGCTGTACGGGCGTTCCCGATATGTAAATGCCCCGTCGGACTCGGCGCATAACGCACTCGAATATCTGATGACATAGTGAATCCTCCTCTAATATTGCTGTCCATTATTGTATCATTTCCAATGGGAAAAGCGGAAGTAGCTCAGATGATTGGTTTTACACTTTTTTTAGTAAAACAACAGCCTGGGCGGCTATGCCTTCTTCCCTGCCTGCGAAACCTAGCTTTTCTGTCGTTGTCGCCTTCACATTCACCTGGTCAGGAGCCCCCTCTAATAGAGCAGCAATCCTTTGGCGCATCGGCTCGATATGCGGCGCCATCTTTGGTTTTTGGGCGATGATTGTGCAGTCGATATTCACAAGCTCATATCCTTTTTCCTTAACGATACCCCACACATGCTCAAGCAATTTGGCGGAATCCGCATCCTTGAATTCAGGGTCAGTATCCGGGAAATGCCTGCCGATATCCCCTTCCCCAATCGCTCCAAGGACTGCATCTGCCACTGTATGTAAAAGCACATCCGCATCAGAGTGCCCTAATAGCCCCTTTTCATAGGGAATTGTTATTCCGCCAATAATCAGCGGCCGTCCTTCCGTCAGCTGGTGTACATCGAATCCTTGTCCTATACGAAACATATAAATAACTCCTTTTAAGGCTTTATTTTTTTACGTTAATCCTGCTATGAAGCTATTTCATTCCTGCATCTTTGCGTTTGCGCAAAATGGCTTCAGCAAAATATAAATCCTCAGGTGTGGTCAGCTTAATATTATCATAGTCACCTTCAATGATGGCGACTTGATGTGGAAGCCTTTCGACAAGACTGGATTCGTCCGTCCCAATAAATTGTTCGCTCAAAGCCTTCTTTTGCGCTTTAAGCAAAATGGAAACGCGAAAAGCCTGCGGGGTCTGGACTGCCCACAAGCTTGAGCGCTCAACCGTTTCGATTACCTGGCTGTTCACCGCTTTTTTGATCGTATCTTTAACCGGTACCGCAACGATTGCGCCGCCCTCATTGCTGGCTGCTTCCACTAGCGCATGGATCGTTTCTGCTTTTATAAAAGGCCGAGCTGCATCATGCACAAGCACAACACCCTCAAATGATCCGAGCGCATTCAGCCCGTTATATACACTGTCCTGCCGTTCCTTACCGCCGATGACGAGCGAAGATACTTTATGAATCCCGTATTCTTTCAATAATCGCTTAAATTCAGCCTCATCATCCGGATGGATGGGGAGAATGATACCCGCGCATTCCGGATCAGCTTCAAAAACCTTTAATGTATGGATGAGAACTGGTACTCCTTCAAGTGTTAAAAGAAGCTTGTTTTTCCCTGCTCCCATTCTCTTGCCTTGCCCCGCTGCCGGGATAATGACCTGATAAGGCATACGAAAACTCCAATCTATTTTTTACAGATGAACGGGCAGCTAAGACCCCAGCTTCAGTCCTTCAAGAAGGCAAGCGGGGCATAACTGCCCATAAATGCTGACTCATCCATTTAGTCATGAATGGGAGAAACCCCAAACGATAAATGGATGAACCAAATTATAATGCTTTTTCCAATAATTTTGGCTTCGCAAAAATCATCCTGCCTGCAGATGTCTGCAGCACACTCGTTACAAGCACATCAATTCGCTTCCCGATATAGTCGCGACCTTCCTCGACAACGATCATCGTGCCGTCGTCAAGATATGCAACACCCTGATTGTGTTCTTTTCCATCCTTGATTACCTGGATGTTCATTTCTTCCCCTGGAAGGACCACCGGTTTAACCGCATTTGCAAGGTCATTGATATTCAGCACCGCAACTTTCTGCAATTCACAAACTTTGTTCAAATTGAAATCATTCGTTACTACAACACCGTTTGTCAGCTTCGCAAGTTTCACAAGCTTGCTGTCAACTTCCTGAATATCATCAAAGTCGCCTTCATAAATCTCTACCTTAATCCTAAGCTCCTTTTGGATACGGTTAAGGATGTCCAATCCGCGGCGGCCGCGATTTCGCTTTAGCACGTCGGATGAATCAGCAATATGCTGCAGCTCTTCAAGGACAAATTGCGGGATTACGATGATACCTTCAAGAAAACCAGTTTGACAGATATCAGCAATCCTTCCATCAATAATCACACTTGTATCAAGAATTTTCCATTCTCTTGCACGCTCTTCTTTTTCAACCTCTTCTTCATTGCCTTTTTTCTTCGATTTGGAAAATAAACCAAGCAGCTCATCACGTTTCTTGAATCCCACCTGGAATCCAAGATAACCAAATAAAAGAGTAAGGAGCGTTGGGGCAACTGTATTTACAATCGGAACCTGGATTGCATTAAGGGCAAAGCCAACTAAAAACGCTACTAGCAAACCAAAGAAAAGACCCACACTGCCAAAAATAACATCAGTGATTGGCGCCTTGAGCAGCGATTCTTCAGCCCACTTCACAAAATTGGTCACATGGTCAACAGCCCAAAAAGTAAGAAGATAAAAAATAAGTGCGCCCAAAATAGCTGTAACATAAGGATTATTGATGAGAGTCATGTCTCCCATTTTCATTAACGATAATAAATCAGGAATTAAGAATATACCAAGCGTTCCCCCAATGATCAGGAAGCAGGCTTGAATGATACGTCTTAACATCCTTTCACCTCCTTTTACTCATTATAAACAACTTCTAAAATTTGAAACCCTGCTTATGGATAAGATTTTCTTATTATGCTGTTTTCACAAGCCTGTTGTTTTTGGTGATCAGACAAGTATTAAAATAGCAATAAAATACGTGCTAAGCCTTCATTATTGCATTTCTTAAAGACCGAACCCAATTCGTCCAAAGCACAGGCCCAAAAGATAATACGTTTTAATCGGCATAAAAGTTACGTAATCAGCTTAACTATTTTAAGAAAAAATATCATCCTTCTATTTCTAAGATTAACTCTTCCTTAAAAGTAGCATCGGGCTATATCGGTGTCAATTTAAAAGCAGTTCCGTCAAATAGCTTAAATTACATCTGGCGGTCTGCCATCAGCTGGTCCCTAATCAGTTTAAATCCTTCTTTTATTTTTCGGGCTCTGACTTCACCAATTCCTTCAACATCATCTAATTCCTCAACCGATGCCGAAATCAAATTTGTGAACTTATTGAACCTTTTGATTAAATTTTCGACGATGATCATCGGCAGTCTCGGAATCTTATTCAGCATTCGGTAGCCTCTTGGGCAAATAAATTCATCCATATGGACATAACCCTGATAGCCAAGCAGTTTTAAAATCGTCGTATCTTCGATGACGCCGGCTTTTGAAAGCTCCTGGAATCGCGCCAGCACTTCCTCTGCCTTCACATCGCTCTCTGCAGAATAATCCTTGATGACTAGCAGGGCCTCTTTCTCTATTTCAGACAAAAGCTCGTGCATCTGCAGACGAATCAGCCTGCCCTCCATCCCAAGCTCACTCAAATAAGATAATAGCTCGGTCTTGATTCTTAATACCATTTCAAATCGATGGATGACCTGCAGCAAATCATTATAGGTAACCAAATCTTCGAATTCCAGGATCCCAAGATTCGTAATGCTTTTCTCAAGAACAACCTTGTACTTTTCAAGCGTCTGGATTGCCTGGTTTGCCTTCGTTAAAATAACCCCGATTTCCTTCAAGGCATAGCGTAGGTTCCCCTGATACAGAGTAATGACATTCCTCCGCTGGGATATCGCAATAACAAGGGCTTTCGTCTGTCTTGCAACCCTTTCTGCCGTCCTGTGCCTCATCCCCGTCTCCGTCGATGGCACACCAGTATCCGGAGCAAGCTGTGCATTCGCGAACAAAATTTTGCTGCCAGTTTCATTCAAGATAATCGCGCCATCCATCTTGGCAAGCTCATATAAAAAACTCGGGCTGAACCTGCAATTGATTTCAAATCCGCCATCCACAAGATTTTTGACTTTTTCATTGTAGCCAAAGACAATCAGCCCGCCCGTATTGGCACGTAGTACATTATCAATCCCATCTCTGACTGGTGTTCCCGGAGCGATAAATTGCAGGATTTCAGCTAATTCCTTTTCTTCGAAGCTTTTATTCTCCAATCCATCAACCCCCTAAGGTGACTTTTAATGCATGGCTGACAGATGTAACGCCGATTAGCTCTACTCCTTTAGGTGGAGTCCATCCGCCAAGATTATTTTCCGGTAAAATGATTCTTTCAAAACCAAGCTTAGCAGCTTCCTGGACACGCTGCTCAATCCTTGAAACCCTTCTGACTTCCCCAGTCAGGCCTACCTCACCGATGATACAATCTGATGCCCGGGTAGGCTTATCCCGGAAGCTCGAAGCGATGCTGACAGCGACAGCAAGATCGATTGCCGGTTCATCCAGCTTCACTCCGCCGGCTACCTTCAAATAAGCATCCTGGTTCGCTAGCAGCAGCCCGACACGTTTCTCTAGCACAGCCATCAGCAGCGACACCCGGTTATGGTCAATCCCTGTGGCCATTCTTCTCGGATTTCCAAAGCTCGTAGGAGAGATCAGCGCCTGGATTTCTACCAAAACAGGACGCGTCCCTTCCATAGATGCTACAACAGTAGAGCCCGAAGCACCCTGGGAACGCTCTTCTAAAAAGATTTCAGATGGATTAGCGACCTCTTCCAAGCCAGCTTCCTTCATCTCGAATATACCCATCTCATTCGTAGAACCAAAGCGATTCTTGACCGCCCGCAGGATCCTGTATGTATGATGTCTTTCCCCTTCAAAATACAGAACAGTATCCACCATATGCTCAAGCAGACGAGGGCCGGCTATGGAGCCTTCCTTGGTGACATGTCCGACGATGAAAATAGCGATACCTTTTGTTTTAGCGATCCTCATCAGTTCCGCCGTACATTCCCTAACCTGCGAAACACTTCCCGGAGCAGAAGTCACTTCAGGGTGAAAAATAGTTTGAATCGAGTCGACAATGACAAAATCAGGCTTTGTATTTTCAATTGTCAGGCTGATTTCATGCAAATTAGTCTCTGAATATACGAGTAAATTAGACGAAGTAGCTCCAAGACGGTCAGCCCGCAGCTTTGTTTGTCTCATGGATTCTTCACCAGATATATAGAGAACGGAGTGATCCTTTTTTGCCAGCTGGTACGAGACCTGAAGCAAAAGCGTCGATTTGCCTATTCCCGGATCCCCGCCAATCAAAACGAGGGAACCCCTGACAACTCCACCTCCAAGTACCCTGTTCAATTCATTTGAATCCGTCGTAATACGCGGCTCGCTGACAGTCTCAATCGAAGTAATCGGAGTCGCCTTTGCCGCTACTGAAGAGCCGGCAGCATTCGTAAACGCTCCTCGCCGATTGGACCCAGTGCTCTCCACTTCCTCTACCATCTTGTTCCACTGCCCGCATCCAGGACATTTCCCCATCCATTTTGCAGATTCATAGCCGCATTCCTGGCACATGAATTTTGTTTTTCTTTTTGCCATTTTCTTAGCCTCGCCATCTATCAATAAAAAGTATTATCTCTATTTTAATGCTAAACATTCATTAAAAGAAATGTTTGGAACTGAAGTAAACATGTAAAATTTTCTGCTTTAAATATTTATGCTCATCAGATTATGAACCCTTTATAAACTGGACTGATTTGATGACTCTTATAAGGTTAAATCATGAGCTTTAGTTGTTCTATCGCATACCAATATTGCAGTCTGAAGACCATTTCGCCCACGAAATTGTTCTCAGGTATCTTACGACGACAACTCATTTGCTTTTTCGCACCTCGAGTTGTTCTCGGAACCGTTACCGCAAAAATCAGTAAAAAAGGGGTACACGTAGTTGATGTACGTATACCCCTTATTTTAACCTGATAAGCAATTTAAGCCTTTGCAGAACCTTCTGGCGTTTTTACGACGAACTCGCCATTTTCCACATCAATAATGACATTTTGGCCTGTAAGGACTGTACCCTTTAGCAATTCTTCAGATAGCTGATCCTCAATATGTTTCTGGATTGCCCGGCGTAATGGACGGGCACCATACTCTGGATCGTAGCCTTCTTCCGAAATTTTTTCTTTAGCTGCATCCGTCAAATCAAGAGTGATCTCCTGCTCCTTCAGACGCTTCACTAGCTGGTCGGACATCAATGTCACGATCTCCTTCAGATGCGGTTTCTCCAGTGCATGGAAGACAATAATTTCATCGATACGGTTTAGGAACTCCGGACGGAAGGCTTTTTTCAGCTCTTCCATTACCTTGCCCTTCATATCCTTATAATCCTGCGCTCCATCCTGGATGTTGAAGCCAACGTATTTGTTGCGCTTCAACGCTTCAGCTCCGACATTTGATGTAAGGATCATGATTGTATTGCGGAAATCGACTGTACGTCCCTTAGAATCAGTCAACCGGCCATCTTCAAGGACTTGAAGCAAAATATTGAACACATCAGGATGTGCTTTTTCGATTTCATCAAGCAAGATGACGGAATAAGGTTTTCTGCGAACCTTTTCAGTCAGCTGGCCGCCTTCATCGTATCCTACATATCCCGGAGGTGAACCAACGAGTCGGGAAGTCGAATGCTTCTCCATGTACTCCGACATATCCACGCGGATCATTGCATCTTCATCGCCAAACATCGATTCAGCAAGTGCTCTTGCCAATTCCGTTTTACCTACACCTGTAGGACCCAGGAAGATGAATGAACCAATCGGACGTTTAGGATCTTTCAATCCTGCGCGGGCACGTCTTACAGCTTTAGAAACAGCCTTAACTGCTTCCTCCTGCCCGATGACGCGAGAGTGCAGGATTTCTTCAAGGTTCAACAGCTTATCCGTTTCAGTTTGGGCAAGCTTTGTAACAGGGATATTCGTCCAGCTGGATACAACATTCGCAATATCCTCGACTGTAACCTCGCTATTTTCCTTACCCTGTTTTTCTTTCCACGTTTTCTTCGTATTTTCAAGCTGTTCACGCAGGCGCTGTTCTGTATCCCTTAAAGAAGCAGCTTTTTCAAACTCCTGGCTTTGTACAGAAGCATCCTTTTCCTTGCGCACTTCCTCCAGCTTCACCTCAAGCTCCTTAAGGTTCGGCGGAGTAGTGTAAGAGCGCAGGCGCACCTTAGAACCAGCTTCGTCAATCAAGTCAATTGCTTTATCCGGAAGGAAACGGTCAGAGATATAACGGTCAGACAGCTTTACTGCCGCTTCAATCGCCGCATCCGTAATCGATACTCTATGGTGGGCTTCATAACGATCTCTAAGCCCTTTTAAAATCTGGACGGATTCCTCAGCGGTTGGTTCATCAACTGTAATAGGCTGGAAACGTCTCTCTAATGCGGCGTCTTTTTCAATATATTTACGGTATTCATCCAGTGTGGTTGCCCCGATGCATTGCAGCTCACCGCGAGCAAGTGACGGCTTAAGGATGTTTGATGCATCAATAGCACCTTCCGCTCCACCAGCACCAATCAATGTATGAAGCTCATCGATGAACAGAATGATGTTGCCCGCCTGGCGGATTTCATCCATAACCTTTTTCAGACGGTCTTCAAATTCACCACGGTATTTAGTTCCTGCTACAACAGTTCCCATATCAAGAGTCATAACGCGCTTATCTCGAAGAATCTCAGGAACTTCATTATTCACGATTTGCTGTGCCAACCCTTCAGCAATCGCTGTTTTACCTACACCAGGCTCCCCGATCAATACAGGGTTGTTCTTTGTCCGGCGGCTAAGCACCTCGATAACTCTCTGGATTTCCTTACTTCGGCCGATAACAGGGTCAAGGCTTCCTTCTCTGGCAATCGCAGTTAAGTCCCTTGCAAGGCTATCAAGCGTCGGTGTGTTGGCATTTGCTGCTCCGCCCCCTTGATGCCCAGATGTTTCATTGCTGCCTAACAATTGCAGCACTTGCTGGCGTGCTTTATTTAAGCTTACCCCCAGGTTATTCAGCACTCTGGCAGCAACACCTTCTCCTTCACGGATCAGACCAAGAAGAATATGCTCAGTGCCAACATAAGAGTGTCCAAGTTTTCTTGCTTCATCCATTGAAAGCTCGATGACCTTCTTGGCTCTTGGCGTATAGTGAATGGTCTGGGAAGTTTCCTGGCCTCGGCCAATCAGGTTCTCAACTTCCTTTTGGATTTTCTCGGCACCTAGACCAAGTCCGTATAATGCCTTCGCCGCAATTCCTTCTCCTTCACGCACAAGGCCAAGTAAGATGTGTTCTGTACCGATATTGTTATGTCCAAGGCGGATTGCCTCTTCCTGTGCGAGTGCCAATACTTTCTGTGCTCTCTCTGTAAATCGTCCAAACATCATAAGATCATCCTCCTGACTCTTCTTTTGTTTCCATTATTAATCGTTCTCTTATTAAAGCAGCTCTGCGGATATCCCTTTCGTTTGGCCGGAGCGGCCCGCCCGCATACTGCTGTAAAAACCCTGGTTGAGTTAAAATCATCAGTTCATTTAAAATTGATTTTGATATATTTTTTATATACCTCATATCAATGCCAAGCCGCAGGTCTGACAGGCATCGGGCAGCTTCCTTCGTTTCAATGATCCGGCTGTTTGCCAAAATTCCATATGAACGAAAGACTCTGTCTTCTAATTGTATGTTAGAAGTTTTCGCTAATGCTTCCCGGGCTGACCTTTCCTGAGATATTATCTGGCTTACCACGCTTTTCAGGTCTTCTACAATGTCTTCTTCTGATTTTCCTAATGTGATTTGATTGGAGATTTGAAAAATATTACCGAGAGCTTCACTGCCCTCGCCGTATATACCCCTTACCACCAAACCAAGCTGATTAATCGCCGGCACAATCCTGTTCATTTGCTGCGTCATGACCAAACCTGGAAGGTGCATCATGACTGAAGCCCTTAGACCCGTTCCAACGTTTGTCGGGCAGCTGGTCAAATAACCAAATTTTTCATCGAAAGCATAATTCACATGCTCTTCCAGCCAATCATCAATCTCATTTGCAGCCTTCAAGGCTTCCGTCAGCTGGAATCCAGGGAATAAACATTGAATTCTCAAATGATCTTCTTCGTTGATCATAATGCTGATCTCTTCATTTTCGGATAAAAGACATGCACCATGGATGCCGTTTTCGGCAAGATGGGGACTAATTAAATGTTTCTCGACAAGTACTCTTTTTTGTAATTGTGGGATCTCATCCATCTTTATCATTTCTAGATGCTCAACGATTGGAATGTGGCTATTGTTTACCCGTTCCGTTATTGTGTCAATGACTGCCTCAGCTTCACCGTTAGTAAACAACGTAGGAAAATTGAATTCATCAAGGTTTCTGGCAAAACGGATTCGAGAGCTGAGGACAATGTCAGAATCAGGTCCATCATCACTCATCCAGGAGCTGACTGCCTGACTGATAAACTTCTCTAATGACAAGTCTACTCCCCTCCCTCTTGCTTCCCTGCTAATTTCCTTTCGAGATCTCTTATCTGGTCCCGAGTCTCAGCAGCTTTTTCGAATTCTTCATCTGAGATAAGATTTTTCAATGTTTGCTTTAAATCATCAACTGTTTTTCGTAAATGGATATCCCCGCCGATCCTTTTAGGGATTTTTCCATTATGCGTGTAATTCCCGCTATGGAGCCTTCTAATGATGGGAGTCAGCTGATCCCTGAAGGCATCGTAGCAAGTTGCACATCCAAACCTGCCGACTTTCACAAACTGAGGAAAAGTCATTGAACATTGCGGACATTGAAGGATTTCCTCCGCATGGAAGGCTTCCTTCTTTTCCTCCGTAAAACCTGGCTGCATATTCAACAATCCGGCAAGCAGGCTATTGATCGAAAAAACTGGTCCGTTGTTCATCATAAACATTTCGCCTTTTTCCTGTGCACACCGTTCACATAAATGCAGCTCAGTTTTTTCGCCGTTTAAAAAATTCGTGAAGTGCAGCGTTGCCGGCCTCTGATTACACTCTTGGCAGATCATGCCCTCACCTCTTTACCTCTGTTCTGATATTATTTATATTTCAATGCCATCAACATTGCCTTTAGCATTCTCGAGCGAAGCTCATCCCGCAGCGGGAGTTCAATATACAGAACAGATCTGTCTAAAACGCTAAGCATGATTTTCGCCTCGCGGTTTGTCACGACATCTTCCTCCACTAAACGGTAAATGACATCTTCAGCACTGCTTTGAGGAATCCGTGTGTGAATCAAAGACAATAAATCATCAATCAAGTGTGCATGATCATAAACCTGGACTTTGATGATACGGATATATCCGCCTCCGCCCCGCTTACTTTCAACAAGGTAACCTCGTTCAATCGTGAATCTAGTATTGATGACATAATTGATCTGGGACGGCACGCATTGAAATTTATCGGCGATTTCGCTACGCTTGATTTCAACGATATCCTGGTCGCTCATTTCCAAAACCTGCTTGAGGTAATGTTCTATGATGTCCGATATATTCCTCACTAAACCTCCCCCTATCTGACTTTGACTATATTTGACTTTAATTATACAAAAAAATTTTTACCCTTGCAATTAATGCATCTGTATTTATTTTCGCCAAATTTATGTATGCCAAAACCTGCTAAGTGGGGGTGTTGGTTATTATACCCATTTTAATTAGAGTGGAAACTTGTCACCGTGGCGAATGAAAAAGTTTTTTGGGAACGGTTCTTCTGTTTCAGGTTTTTCTACAAGTAATGCTATAAATAGGGAATATGGGTTTAACTAGTGAAAAAAGCATTCCAAATGGTGATATATCGTTACTAGCTGTTGATATATCCATATAAACTAGTAAATAATTATTTCTCAAATGAAATGACGGGTTTTGACTCTTAAACCCTGTACAAAATGCACAATTAAATAGACAAACTATAAAAATGGGCTTTATAAGGAAAGGATTAAAAACAACAGTTTAAATATAAAAAAAGTTATAAGCGAATGGTTTTTTAGGTTAGATTAAACACGGAAACCAATTTAAACTTGGCAACTCAGATTCTAATTCCGATTTCCCCATATAAGACTGTTGAATGCCAATGGAAAACCAATAAGACGACTACATTTTTATTAACTGGATACGATTTTTGATTTTACATTCCTGAAGAAACAAAAAAAAGAACAGCCATTACAGCTGTTCCTTCCTTCATGTGCCC
>NZ_JBALQL010000018.1:0-14017 GCF_036964885.1 Bacillus sp. JJ1122
CCTGAAAACGTGGAATTCAGAGCGTTTTAAGTCGCTTAGATACAGTTCCAGCCGGTCAGGTGGTAACGCTTGAATAAGGGTAGATAGAACGCTTCTAAGCTGTGTTGATTTCCCTGAACCAGTCTCTCCGGCAATCAGTAAGTGAGGGTTCTTCACCAGATCAAACACGATGATATTTCCGTTAAGGTCCAATCCTGCGACAATAGGTAACTTCATGCCTCTGAACTGTTCGGAATACATTTCGTAATCATACGTTAATTCACCAGGTAAAGAGGCAGCATAAACAGTTAGCTTGAATTCTTTGATTTCACCTTTTAATTCAATGTTCTTCCCGAACACCTGTTTAAAGCAAAATTCCTTCTTCTTCACTTCTTTAGGATCTAATCCAGTGGGAAGGGAGAACGAATAAATAACGGCTCTATTATCGTAATCGAAACGGACTGAACGAATTTTAGGGTAGACCATACCTTTATTCTGGCCATATGAGTAATGAATGCCTATGTCACCATCTTTGAACACTTTAAGGAGCATTGCTTTGGCTTTTTGCTTTGCTAACCAGTCTTTAATCATTCTGAACACCTCTAAGTCGGAAGTTTAAGTTTCACTCAAAAATGAGTAAAAGTCTTCGTTCGAGTTTGGTCTTTCTCCGATGCTTTTTCCTAAAGTTATGAAAAAGTCTTCCTTCGGTCTTTCTTCAATGCTTTTCGCCAAAAATGGGGAAAAGTCTTCGTTTACCATAACAAGAATGAGGAATGAGAAATAAGGTATATCAATGAACCTGCAGCAACAACTGGAAGGGCTAAACGGAGAAGGCTTGAAAGGGCAGAAGCAACGAATAAAAATCCATTATCAGCTAAGAACTTCTCACCAACGGCAACCAGGACCACACCGGCACCAATTAACATGAATGTGGGGTCAAATAATGCCATGGGATTGAAGTAAAGGGAATAGAGCTTTAAATCATGAGGTTTTTTTATCGTGTTACTAAATTCACCTGTCATAAACTTTTTGAAGTTGATCGTCTCTGTCTTTCCCATGATGAATCCCTTCTTTCCAGTATTGTTTTGAGGGGTTCGCAAGGCGTTCAAAAGGTAACTAAATATCATTCATTACTGCAAGCATATTGCCAGCATTATCCCTTTATTCCAGAGGGTCTTACCAGGGTATTAAGTCGGGAGTCAAAACCCCAAGAAAACCCAAGCGACTCTAAGAAAACCATGAATCAGCGTTGATTCAAGTTGGGTGATTCAACTTTCCATTTTACAAACCTGAATCAACGGGGCCGTTCTCTTGCCGTTCACCTTTGGTTTGTCCGTTGACTATTCAGAACATTTAATTGTCAAACTTTCAGAATAATTTCTTGGTTCCCCCGGGCCCCCTCCCTTTCCTCCCGGCTTCGCCTCATTCTAAACAGAATTTCGTTTCCTTCATTCTCATACGTTTCAGACCTAAATACTTTGGTAACACTACTTTGTTAGAAACCTTGGTAAGAAACTTGATAATTTTTTGTTAGCAACCTTGATATATACCTATGCAAATAGTTGCAAATAGTTACTACATATTACTACATATTACTACAAGGTAGGTGGACGAAGAGTGGTCCTGGAGTATGCCGTATTCATAACCCTGCTTGCTGCCGGAGTGGTCTTTTTTGTACTGGATCTAAAGAGGCCAAAGGAAAGGATTGTGCTGGATCAGGAGAAGGCTAAGTGTGATTCGCCTATAGAGAGAAGATTATATGACGCTTTAAGGTATCAAGGGGAATTTGTTAAGACTCAAGTAAGGTGTGGGAAGTATCGTATTGATATAGCCCTCCCAGCGTATCAAATAGCAATTGAATGTGATGGTAAGGCTTATCACTCTACCGAGCGTCAAAAAGCCCACGACAGGCAAAAGAACGCTTATTTAAAGGCTAATGGCTGGAAGGTATTACGATTCACTGGAAAGAGAATATATAAGGATTTAAACGGTGTGATCAGGAGGATAGAGCAGGAGAAGTTACAGGAGAGGGCATAAAAAAAGAAGCTGCTAAAAACAGCTTCTAAGCGGTGTCGGTGGCATCCGACTTTGATCGTACTTTAATTATAGAACATACGTTCCTTTAGGTCAACTATTTTTATTTCTGAAGCAAAAACTATACAGAAACCGTCTTTTAGCTGTCGTTTTGTTGTTCGTCTGTTGTCAAAGTTAAGGAATGTCAATCCTTTGAAAACAAGCGCAGGAGCCCTTTTCGGGGCTTTTTTTGTTGTTCACTTTGTTGTTCTCTTGCTGTCGTTTCCAGTAATAACTGTTTCGTTTCCTGGGATTGTTGAATCGATTCTTTAAGTAATGCTTCCTGCTGATCAAATCTGTTTTCTATGTACTTCTGTTGTTCGTCTAATCGTGTTAAAAGCTGACGGTTCATTTCTCTGAGCTGTTCAATTTCTGCTTTCAGTTCTTCCTCCGTCTCGTTCAGGAACAGGGATTCTCCGACTTGTTCTATCTCCGTCTCATTGGAGAACACTTCTTTTTCATACTTTGCTGCAACAATGACGGCAGCGTTATTAATGGACATATTCTTATCCTTAACCAGGTGTTTAAACTGTGTTAATACATAGGAATCCTTTTCAGTGAACATTCGTTTGTTTTGATCTGTCCGAATGAAGTTATAGTTCTGTTCTTCCAGTGCCAGGCACCATTTTCGTAATGTGCTGTCACCTATATCAAGACGAGCTACAATCTCCTTAGCTGAATAAGGGATGTCTGTTCTCTCCATTGTCTCCCTCCGTTCTTTTACTCCATAATACTACAATGTACCCCGGAATGAACAAGAGAAAGAAGTATGCAGCTGGTTAATACTTCTTTGTATACTTCCATTTGTGTATTGTCAGCCCGTGGAGTAGGGCGTATTTATTCCTTTACAAAGAAACTGTTTAACAACTTCTCTTTAATGATCCGATAAAGCAGCGCATGTGCTTTTTTCTCCATCTGTTTAAATAATGGTCCTTTTATAACTGTTACTTTCATTCAACGTTTCCTTTCTTATCCAACCATAAAAAGAACGATTCACGACTAACCCTTCTTAATCGTCCCATCTTGATCCCGGGAAAGTCTTTTGTGTTCATTACTTCATAAGCCTTTCTTCTTCCGATGTGTAAAATCTCCTGGATATCATCTACCTTGAGAACGATCGGATAATCTTCTCTGTCTCTCACTGGCTACACCTCCATGACATTTTATCGTCAAAAAGGTCACTGTTTACATAATAACCATTATAGGGAAGTGAATTAGAACGAGTGTGCTGTTCTCTGAAAGTCAATTCGGATAATCGGGCAAAATCGGCCGTTTTGATGATTTTAAAAGTCTGGGAAATAATCGTTTTTCAATAAAGGTCAAACTTCGTTTTTCTCCTGTTTTCTCCGTTTTTCAATTACATAAAAAATACCCCTTCTCATTGCCTGGAGAGGGGCATTTCATTCATTAAATAATTCGGTTATATCCTGATCACCGTTATAAACAACTCTTCTTATACCTACTGGATACGTCATATCTCTGCGAATCCTCCTTAACCATTCACCTGCGACTCTCGCAGCTTCTTTGTGTGGATCCTGCTTAAAAGGCGTAACCCTTACCGGAAAGGACCCACGCTGTGAAAAATTGGTGTCATTTGCTATCAGGTATAAATCAATGGTGATGTTCATTATTTCTTCTCTAATTTAAATTCATATCCCAACAGTTCAGCAACCTTTTGTAAATCCCGGAAGCGTAAAGCATTATTGTTCAATGAATAAGCCAGGGTACTTGCTGGAATATCCAACTTCTCTGAAAGGTCTTTAAATGTTTCGTATTGTGTGCCAACCATCATTAACTTAACGATATCTTTCACTGATAATTCATTCAGATTAAACTCTCTCATTAAATACACCTCATATCTAAGATTACTCGCTTAAGTATATCATACCACAATAAAATGGGTAGTTAAAGAAAAATTCGAATAATCCGTTGACTAATTGAATAAATGGATTTACAATAAGTAACAAGATAGGAATAAAGGAGTGGATATGGAAAAGACAAGCTTATAATTCGTTAAATTGTAAATTTCATACAAGGAGGAGGGTAGTTATTACTGTATCATTAGTAAAAAACCAAAATCCGAGAGGGGTAAAACCATGGAAAAGACAACAACCATATTGATCCCAAACACTGGAGTAAAACTCGAAGGCGATTTCGATGAAATATTAGAAGCGCAAGATATTATGAATGACCCTGTGGTCTTGGTTGTAGAATCAAGAACAAACAAATTACTTCATCATTTCGTTATAGAGGCAGAGGATATGAAGGATCTTACTTACATGTATGAACGCAAAATATTCTATACTTCCAGCATAAATGAAGGCAGCCATATGAGATGTTTAGGGGCTTTATTTCTGGGGGTTCCTGCAGGCTATTACAAAAGAAAAAGACGTTCAGCTGCAACTGAACGCCATGGTAAATCGAAGATGTAATTTTACTGTGATTTCGTTAAGTTAATTATAACAAAAGAGGGGCTCTACTGCAAATAGTTTCCCTCTTTTTCCCCTTATTTTATGCGGTTTTTAAGAAGAAAATACCAAAAGAAGGAGATAATTATGATATTGGATTTGTTAAGAGCGAACGGGAGCATTGTCGTAAACAAAAACCTCGTTCATGCTATTGGTATAGATGCTGCTATTTTGTATTCAGAGTTGATCAGTAAGCAAGAGTATTTCCAAGATAGGGACCAATTAACTGATGATGGCTATTTCTTCAATACGGTTGATAATATCAAACTGGATACAGGCCTGGGAGAAAAGCCACAAAGAGCGGCTATTAAGAAGCTTGAGTCATTAGGATTAATCAGGACAGACAAAAGAGGATTACCGGCTAAACGGTACTTCAAGGTGATCCCTGATGAGAAGAACATAACTCGGATTCTACTCGCTGGCAGGGAACAAAGATTAGCTCTTGAAAATGACTTAAAAGGGAAGAATGAGCAAAAAAAGGCTGTTTATTCCAGTAATATCAACAGTTCCTCCCAAACGGCGGAACTTGATAAGCCAAACGGGAGTATTAATAATACTAAGATTAATAATCCTAAAGAAAAGATTAAAAAGATATACATCATTTCTCAAAATGATGCATCTGTCTTTTCTTACTACTCTAAAAGATTTGAAGAGATTTTTGGTAAAGAACATCCAACCATGACAGAAGAAAAAATGAATGAGTTAGATTCTAATTACAGTAGTTTATCGAGTGATCTGGACATTGATGAAGATACCTGGATTGAATTAGTGGATTATCACTTTGAGAACTTGCCGAAAAGCAATAACGGAAATATATTAGCGTTCCTGGCTCCTAATGGAGGACACAGCTGCATTTATCGTTATATGGAGGAAATGTCTTACGAAGATACGGAAGAGGTTTACACTAATTAGATTCATACAGCCCGGTAGAGACGTTTTAAGAGGTTGGAAGACTTATACCTTACTACTGCTTTTAAAACGTCTTAAACAGCCTTGTATGCGGTCAAAAAACTTGTATTGAACATTCAGAGTTTAAGAGTTAAAATATATACTAACTTAATAGTTCGGAAAAGAAAAAAGCCATTTCCATCTGTTAAAGTGTCCCCACACCTTAACGGAAATGACTTCTCAGCCTGTTTCTCACCAACAGGTTAAATTCTATATGTCCATTTTATCGTGAAGTCTATTCTTTTGCAATAGTCATGTTTTGGCATATTCTGTTTAACCTTGTCTTTTTTTTAAAAACAGGTTGGATGGAATATGCCTTTTTGTTTTTTCGTCACATGGAATTGCCTGAAACCATGTAAAAAACTGATTGGGTGGCTTACACCCGTGCAGGGGATACTATACCTATATGGTGTCAAAGTAGTCATATCCTCAAAAGGTAAGCACCCCGGTACAGATTCCTATTCATTTGTGCCGGATATGGCGAGATCGGCCAAGAAAAACGGATCGGTGGTTACTGTTGGTCTTAAGGGACCAGGGAGCACACTCAGTTTGTCGCATAGGGGCAGTTTTATGATGGACAAACCATAGATAAAGGGTGTGCATGGTGAAAACCATTAAGTGAATAGGGGCTATACATACGGAACACTGACGAAGCAAGGCATGGATTAAAACATAGTCGCTTACCCCTCCTATTCTGTTAGATTGCTATTATCGTAATCTTGCAGCATAGGGGATAAGTCTGCCTTCCAGCCGTTTTCCTAACTTCGCTTCAGCATGAAAAAAACCCAAAAGCAAGTCAAGCGGTTATATGCTGATTTGGCAAATAAATTGCTGGATAGATCCTGGAGGATGCAGCTGCTTACGAGTCGTGGACGTATCGTCAACGTAACGTGGACAAAAAGAAAAATAAAAAGAAAAAGAAAAACAAAATAAGAGGCGCGCGATTCTTCACCAGGTGGAATTTACCAGAAAAAAAATTAGTAAAATACGGTGTTTTCCCCCAAAAGTGAAAAAATGTATGTTATAATAAAAAGTTTAAAATTTTTATTGACCGAACATAGGTTTTCATTTATACTTATAGATATAGAGAGATAGAGATAAATTAATTCAAGAATTCAAGGAATTGCAATTAGGCATACTCCAGTTATCCGTACAGGGAGAAAGAAAGACCCATTATTGTACGGGAGGAAAAAGATCATGACATTTAAAACTGTTAAGTGTAAATGCGGGAAGGTTCTATCGGAAGGAACTCCTGGATCTACAGTTAGAGGCTACTGCAAACGCTGTAAGGTCTACACAACAGAAACAATTAAATAGCGATGATCCTAAGAGGTCCATGATTACACTGTTTTTACGGTGTTTTTGTGGGCCTCTTTTCTTTTCCTCCTTAAAAAAAGGAGCTAATAGCAATGAAGAAAGAACTACCGGAAACGTATAAACAAATTCTATCCCTTATCGGGGAAGGCAAAGACAACGCAAGGACAGTTACTTATATTTCAAAAGTTCTTGGACTTTCTTCTGTGTTGGTAAGAGAAGTTGTTTCTGACATGGTTGTGAAGCATGGAATCGGCATTGGTACTTCTAACACGAGGGGATCAAGCGGTTATTACCTGATTTCAAATGATGCAGAAAAACAAGAAACAGCGAGAAACCTACGCAGCAGAGCAATGAAGATATTACAGAGAGCAAGTGTTATATCGTCTTTGCCTCCTGGAGGACAAAAGAAAATAGATTTTTAACTAAAGAATTTCCGATGAAAATGGAGGGGTTACCCAATGATATTGGAGGAAAACTTTGGGCTTTATGAATTGAGACGATACGCTGAATCATCTATGCACAAAGATTTATTGGTAGCTGAGCGTAATGAGGTTATTGAATCTTTGTATGATGATATCTCTCCAACCATCACAGGTTATGACTATGAAGAGGGAAAGATTTACTCAATCACTACAAACCCAGAAACAATGGCCTTAAAAATAATCGACACTAAGGAGACATACCAAAAGATGATCGATAAAGAAGAAAAGCGAGCGCTATTGTTTGAAGCTGGATTGGAGATTTTGACGGAACGTGAACAAGATGTCATAAGGGTACATTATTTCCAACATAAAAATAACTTGGGGTTATCACCTGAATACTTCAGAGAAGTTTTAACTGCAGCACAAGAAAAGCTATGTAGTTTCTTGGGGAAGTCGAGAATGGATCAGATTCGGACGTATGAGGATGAATTCAAAAAAGCCAGGCTACGAATTAAATGTTAGTGGGGTGAAATGATGGCAGGTTTTGACCAAAAGAAATACAAAGCAATATTTGAACAACAATTCGGTAAGGGTTCTTATGATGCAGGTCTTGCAAAGGCTCGAGAGCTTGGAACTAAGAGGGCACAAGTCGAAATTGCCAAGAAGCTTTACACTAAGCGTAAATCAGAGGAAGAAAAAGCAGAAAAAGAGCGTTTGAAACGCATTGAAAAGGCTGAGAAGAAGGAACAAGACAAAACACCTGTATATGGTGACATTCCAGCCAAAGAAGCCCGTGAAATGCAGAAGAAAGCACAGGCACAAGGGCGTGGAGGTTATCAACCTACCTATGACAATAGGGTGAAGGAAGCGAAAGCAACCAGGAAAGCGCAGGAACAGAAGAAAAAAGATCTTTATCCTGATTTCAGCAAAATGACTCCTTATGCTCGTGACCAGTATTTAAACAAAAAGGAAAAACAAGTGGAACCACCAAGCGGATTTGGCAGCAAGGTGAAAGACTGGTTTACAAGTAAGGACACTGACGGAGACGGCAATCGTGATGGTGTGATGGGTTTACTTGAGAAAATCGATAGACCAGGTGATGCGATCCGGAGTGGTTTAAGGGAAGTAAAAGAAGGCGGCAACTTCTTTAAAGGGGTTAAGGAAGGCTGGAAGGATGATCAATATACTACTTCTGGAACGGATTTAAACAGAACCTTTGGTTTTGACCCTGATAAAGATAAGAAAGATGCACTGATCTCCAATATCTTAGGTAGAACAGTCATTAATAAACTGCCTTTAGGTGAATTCATTTCTCCATTTGTTAACAACAACCTTAAAAACAAAGTAGGTAAAGAAACAGCTGGATTCGTCACAGAAGCAGCATTGGACCCCTTAAACCTTATTGGTACTGGTCTTGTCGGTAGAGCAGGAAAGGCAGCAAAGACAGTCGCTAATGCAGCAGAAGAGGCTATGCCAGTTGTTAACCGTTTAAGCAATGTCAGACCTTCTAATGCAGTATTTGAACAGATGAGTCGAATCCCTGACAGAGCAAACCGACTTCCTTTAGCTCAACAGCCAATTGTAAGAGCGGATGAAGCGATGGAAGGGCCTTTAGCGAGACAGTTAAGAGCGCAATTAACTGCGGATAGCAAACGTTTAAAAAGCGTTGAATCATCGTTCAAGAGCCTGAAAATGCCTAAAAACGCGGAGCAATTGGGCGGTAATGTGTTTGATGTCAACGCAGCAACATTAAGGGATATCGATGGATTTAGGGGTTATACCTCCGATGTTTACCGAAATACAAGGGATGTTTTCGGACCTCATTTTCCGAAAGTAAAGAAATCCCTTCTTGATCCGTTCGACGCTGCGAAGAAAGAAAACGTGGAACTTCAAGAAAACTGGCTTAACAAGCTTGAGACCGATATCGTTAAAGGTTTAGGCATTAAAAAGGGCAGTAAGCTTTCAAGATTGGTTCAGGACTACGGTGAAAAAACCATTGATATTGCCCAATTAAAAGCGCAAGCTCCTGCAGACTGGAAAAAGGTCGTAGATGCGGATAAGTGGTTCAGAAAAGCCTATGATGAGCTGATTGATAACATTAACGCTGCCAGGATGAAGGTTTATCCTAACAACACTGAAAGACTGGTCCCGAAAAGAACCGACTACTACAGGCATTTCAGGGAACTTAACGGCCTTGAAGGAATCAGGAACATTTTTGATTCACCTGCAGGGATAGATCCTCAATTGGTCGGAACATCAGATTTTACGAACCCAAGCAGTAAATGGTCCAGTTTGATGCAAAGACGAGGATTAGGACCTTATAAGAGTGATGCGGTAGGAGGATTCCTAAACTACCTGCCAGCTGCTTCATATGCGATTAAGATAGATCCTCATATTCCTAAGTTTAAAGAGTTATCTAAAAACCTGAAAGATGCGACAGGGGCAACGAAGAACCTAAACCATTACATCGAGTTTTTAGAGGATTTCTCTAAGGACTTAGCTGGAAAGACCAACTTCTTAGACCGTCCTATCCAAAAGATTTTAGGGCGTAAAACCTTCCAGGGGCTTCAATGGATGAACAACCGAGTCAAAAAGAACGCGGTTTTAGGTAACGTAGGCTCGATGCTTGCACAGGTGGCGAACGTGCCGAACGGTGTTGCATTTGCTAAGCAGCATTCAGTACCTGGAGCAATGAAAACCATTAAATCGCTTGTAACAAAGAATGATGAAATGGCGCAATCAGGATTCCTAAAAGAACGATTCAGCCATAACATGTATCAGAAATTCGAAACGAGATTGATTGATCAGCCTGAGAAGTTTGCAGGATGGGCGATGACATTAGCGGATAGAGTGGGAACGAGCTTTGTCTGGAATTCTGCTTATACAAAGGGTGTTGCTGAAGGTGTAACAGATCCAATTAAATACGCGGATGATGCGACAAGGCGATTGGTTGCCGGCCGTGGTATCGGGGAAGTACCTTTGCTGCAGAAATCAAAGATGTTCCAGTTTATTGCTCCTTTCCAGTTAGAAGTAGCAAACCTTTGGAAAGTACAGAAGGATTTCATTAAGGAAAAAGACTTTAGCGCCATTATAACGCTTTATGCGGGCTCCTGGTTGCTCAATAAGGGCATGGAAGAAGTAAGAGGCAGCAGAGTAACTTTTGACCCAATCGATGCCATTGCAGATGCTTTCACGGATGAGGATTTATCCGGATGGGAAAAAGGCGGTCGTTTACTTGGTGAAGTGCTTTCGAACGTTCCATTAGGGCAAACGGCTGCTAACTTCTATCCAGAGTACGGAACGAAGAACCTACCGACAAGAGAGGACTTCTTTGGAGACAGAGATCCTAATCGATTCGGGAGCGGGTTATTGGTTGCTAAAGGAGTGCAGGACCCTATCTTTAAATTAGCCCTTCCTTTTGGTGGAGCACAGCTGCAAAAGACAGTCAAAGGAATTGACGCGCTGCAATCTGAAGGGGCTTATAACAAGGACAATACCAAGCTTAAATATCCGGTGGAAAATGACCCGGTGAACGCAGTTAAAGGCGCGGTATTCGGTCTTGGTGGTTTAAGGGAAACAAGCGACTTTTACGAGAATGAAAGAATGCCATTAGGCACGAAACAGACTCAAAGATATGAAGAATTCAAGAATGCAGGTCTTGAAAAAGATTATTACAGACAGGTAATGGTAGATCGAGAGCTTGCAAAGATTGAGAAAGAGGCGAAAGCAATCGTTAATGATCCAATTTATTCGGATGAGGAAAAGCGCAGCATTCTTTCCAGGTTGGAAGCGAGAAGAAATGAACTTCTTTCAAGATCTACAATGAATCTAAAATAACGGAGGGATACCCATGGCAAATAATGATTCAAATGATTATCTAAAATGGCTGGATTCCGAAATCAGCAAGGAAGCCCAAGGGATTCAAAATGATGCAAGGTTCAATGATGAAGAAAAGGCAATCAGACTGGATACTTTAAACAACGTGAAGCACCAATTAGCATTCGAAAACGGCTTTGACAATAGCGATTATTAGGAGTGCATGAAGGTGAAATTCTCTGTAAAAGACCGGAAAGGCACTGTAAGAAAGCGTGAATTAGCTGAGAAATTCAAGGATAGGGAGGAGCTCTCAAAGGCTCCTTCCCCTAAAAAACCTAAAATTAAAAACTGGAGGAAATACCAATGAAAATGGAGCTAAAAAGCTTCCCTAAATACATGAAGCATATTGAAAAGATGGAAAGCAAAAAGGATAAGCTGCGGGAACAAATTGAAAAGAATGAGCATGTCATCGCTGGAATGAAAGAATCATATTCGATCCTGTTTGCTGAAGACCAGGACACTTCCGTTATTGCTAAGAAATTAGCCAAGGTTGAGGACGAAACGAACGGCTTAAAGCGAGAATATGAGATTATCTCAAAATCAGATTTTAGCCCCACTAAATTAGCTCATGAAATCAGGGACGAATACGATTCGTTGATGAAAGAGGTAGAAGCCGAACGTGATGCGCTTTGGATGGAAGGGGACCGGATTAAACAGGAAGCGCGCGACAAGGTAGAACAGCTTAACCAGCGCCGGGAGGAATTGGCGAACCAGTTCAATATAGAAGTTGCTAAGCATCAGTTTAGTGAAGTCATTAATGGTTTGGATATTAGTGAGGACGCAAAACAATCATTGCGTTACCAGGTTGAAAACGGGCCAATTAGAGCTTGGGTCAGAATACCAGAATTAAAAATACAATAATCAGGAGTGATTGGAATGGTAAAGTTAGTAACGTTTGTTAAAAATAATAACCAAAGAGAATTAGATGTAAGTGCTAAATCTCAAGTAGAAAAAATAATGGCGGATGGTTGGAAGCCGGTTCCAGAGTGTATCATGAAAAATGGCGAACAGGTTGTAATTGCTAAAAATGAAGTACAGCAATCGGCATTTGAAAGTATGGGATTCGTCAAAGTTGGAGAACAAGATCCGTTGGTTTAACCCATTCAAAGGATTTTTGCATATAATAGTCGAAATCCTTTATTAAAAAGCGAATAGGAGCTGGTAGTTGTGTGGGAATGGTTATGGCAGGGTGAACACTTATCATGGACGATATTAGGGATAGCAGGTGTTTGGTTCGCGTTTACCGAATTACCTAAATTAATTTGGTCAATTAAGAACACCAGTAATTATGGTGACGATGATCCATCAGGAAATGATAATGCAGCACCAAGGAAACCATACGACTATCTATAGGCTCATATAAGCCCTTCTAAGCGGTTTTAAATGCTTGGAGGGGCTTTGTATTGCCCGAGGTTAATCAAGGCTAACAAATGCTAACAATTGATAAGGAATGCTAAGGTAAACGGTTAAGGTAAACTGGTAAACTACCTGACAAAACCTCACATCTGATTCGGGGTAAATCGGACAAATGTTACACCCTAAAAAGAATTGCAGATTTCGCAGACCCTAAAAATGAACATGGCGTATAATAACTGTTATATGTCATGTTTAAATGGAAATTTTTGGAACAAAAAAGAAGCATTTAACCACTATAGGTTTAATCGATAGTGGTCTCGTGCCCCTTAAATTAGCCTTTAATCTTTAATGATCCCGATACTTGGATTTCCTTTACAGGTTCAAAAAGAGATAGCAACTGTTCGATGTTTTGCACCTGGATAAAACGTACATAAGGACTGTCGATTTTGTAGCGGGTATCTGTCAGCATGATAACGGGAGGGAAGACCTTCTTGTTAACAGGTTGCCAAGGCTCTTGTTGCCATTCATTTGAGAAGTAATAAGCCTCATACCTCTTTACCTTCTCATTCATAACTTTTTCGGAATAGATATTCCTCTGGATCTCCACAAAGAACGGACCACGTTTCCAGATCATAAAGCCATCCGGTTCCATATATCCTTTCCCATACTTTGGCTCTACCGTAAATACCTTTGGTTCTTCATGCTGCCTAACTTGCTTATAAAAGTCTACGATTCTTAAAAAGTGAGGAATCTTTGTTGAATCCTTCTTGATTGGTGAAGGAGAGGGAAAATAAACATACGGCTGATGATTCGTATTCACTTCGATATAATTGTCTCTCCTTAGCCTCTTTAACACCGTATTAGCACAGGTAACAGGGTTCTTTAAATCGTTGAAGTGTAGGGCTATAAGGTCATCTCGTGTCATGCATCTAAAGCGCTGTAGGTTGTTAAGAATTGTTAAGTCTCGTTTCCTCATTGATCTAACACCTCGAATATATTTAAATCAGATTCTTTTAAATCTATAACGTTATCAGAAGCGTTTGAAGGGGCTTTAAATCGGTTTTTAGGCTTCGGGCACTTATACCCCTCTAAAATGTTTTTACATGCTTCCAACGTCAAGTATGGCGCTTGAATTTCCTTCAAATCCTTTTCCTTTGAAATTTTTAACAGCATTCTTCCTTCTTTTGTTAATTTCTCGCTGCCTGGAGTTCCGATTATGCGAGCGTTAATTAAATCAGCGCAACGGAAACCCATTCGGACGGTTAAATTGTTTTTAAGAGCTCCATCCATGATATTACGATCAGGGCGAAGAACGGAGAGGATAAGAAAAACCCCTAAAGCCCTTCCGATAGAACTTATTTGCTCAATTAAATCCCATATTTTCTTTTCTTTCTTCAGTAATGCAAATTCATCAATACAGAGAATAATGTAAGGTGGCGGGTTCGGTATATCGTCAATATGCGCAACTTCATGATGATCAAGTAAGTCCCCTCTTTCCTTCATTTCCTTCTGTAAATACTCAAGCATAGGAAGCATTTCACGAACGGAGTTAAATAACCCTTGAACGTGTTCTATTTG